>JANQQT010000017.1 GCA_028284925.1 Phycisphaeraceae bacterium
CGATGACATCTGGGGTGACGGAAGTAACGATGAACTACACGGTGGTGAGGGAGATGATGATTTATACGGCGGGCTGGGCAGTGACACGATGTTTGGTGACGGCGGGGCGGATATTCTCATTGCGGGTATATCGCTTGCGCCCGGGTCGGGACAGTTAGATCCGGGTGAGCCGTTTTCGCAGCATGTGATTGATGGTGGTGATGGGGCGGACATTATTTATGGCGATCTTGGACCGGACAATGTGACGGCTGGTGAGGGAGATGACATCGTGTTTACTTTTGCGGGTAATGACACGGTTGACGGCGGTGTGGGGGATGATCTAATCGAGACGGGGCCGGGTGATGATATTGTGGATGCGGGGGATGGTGATGATGAGGTGATTACCGGGGCTGGCAGCGATCAGGTGACGGGTGGACTTGGTGACGATTTGATCGATACGCGTTCACCTGCGAGCGGCGGCGGAAGCGGATTTGTAAGTGGTGGGGCGGGGGATGCACAGAATGGTTCGGACTCGAATGTCATCACGGGTGGGGCAGGTAATGACCTCATCTGGGGAGATATGGGGGACGATACGATTGATTCAGGGGCTGGTGATGATGTGGTATTTGCGCTGAATGGTGATAATACGATCCTGCTGGGTACGGGTGATGATCAGTCGACCAGCGGTACGGGGGCAGACTTTATCATTGCGGGTGAGGGGGATGATATTGTTCACAGTGGTGACGGGCCGGATGAGATTCAGGCGGGTGATGGTGATGATATGATTTTTGCTGAGGGTGGCGATGACCTCGTGTTTGGTCAGGCGGGTGAGGATACGGTGAGTGGTGGAGGCGGGGATGATTCGATTTTTGCAGGTGATGATGATGATACGGTAACGGGCGGGCCGGGGGCGGACCTGATTGTGGGCGGATCCGGGCATGATTCGCTGACGGGTAACTCGGGTGAAGACATTATTTGGGGTGGTGTGGAATTTTTCAGCAGGGATAATTTCGATCTGACTGATCCGACGAATTTCACGTTCCCCTCGCGTTTTCTTGAGTCGGAGGCGTTGAATCCCACGGGTTATGTTCCGCCGTTGTTGATCACGCCGGTTGTGATTGCGGGCACATCTCTGGACGGGATTTTTGATGACGGGCAGGACATTATTCGCGGCAATGAAGGGAACGACTTCCTGTTTGGCGGCGGGCAGGACGATGATATTCGAGGTGGAGCTGGACACGACTACATCGATGGTGGCGTCGGGCCTGATACGATCCTGGGTGGTGACGGTGACGATGTGATTCGCGGCGGCGGGAATGATGACTTTATTCATGGTGATGGAGGTCGGGACCAGATTTACGGGGACGGCGGTAGTGATATTCTGTTTGGTGATGCGGGAACGGGTGGGGTACAGGCGGGGCAGCGTTCGTATGGTGGTGATGGGATTGACTACCTTTATGGATATGCGCCGACGACCAGTGCCAGTGAATTTGCTGAGATTGGTGATGAGTTGCACGGTGATTCGGGGAATGACTGGCTGTATGGGAACATACGGCGAGACGTTTTGCTAGGTGGGTCGGGGAATGACTTTATGCATGGAGACTGGTTGATCGGTCCGACGCATGCAATCAATCCGAATGCGGCGACGTTTGGGGCGAATGATCGGATGTTTGGCGATAGCGGTGAGGATCAACCCTTTGGCGGCGGTGGTGATGATGAGATTTGGGGTGGCGCGGATTCGGACTGGCTGGAGGGTCAGGACGGGTTGGATACGCTAATCGGTGGTTCGGGGATTGATATTCTCAAGCTGGATACCGATCCGAGTTACAGCGTGTTTGGTGAAGATTTTGACGGTCATCTGGGCAATCGAACGAGGCTTGATGTTCCGGATGACAACGCAACGGATATCCTTCTGATCGAGGGTACGTTGTCGCATGATACGATTCTCCTTAGTGAATCGGATGTTGGGATTACGTCGACGAAACGTTTGGATCGATCGGGTCGTCTCAGCGGTCCTGCTTCATTTGATTTGCAGATTGGTGCGCTTGGAAGTATTTCGGTGACCGTGGCGGCTGATGGTAATAATACGAATCTTTTCCATCTGGCTCAGGATGTTACTCAGGCGATTACGACGGAACTTAATGCGACGACGCAGTTTGGCGGCGTGCAACTCCAGGCGGTTGCTGTGGGCGACAAGATTCGTATTGAAAGTATTGGGCAGGGACAGAATTTTTCGTTCGAGGTGACGGCGACGGATGCACTTGCGGCGGATGAATTAGGCTTGAGTGTGGGGTTGCGTGCAGTGCCGTTGCTTGATGTCGATTTTAACGGCACGATCATGCGGGCGAATTGGCGTAGTCAGACGGATTTGCCGCTGGTTGAGCAGTTTCGTATTTCGGGTTTGTTTGGTGACGACACGCTTGGGTTTGTGGACGGGCCTACGGCGGTTGATCTTTCGGTATTGAATGAGCGCAGTCGAGACTGGGTTGGTGTGGTAGACGGTGGGAGCGGTAATGATTACCTGCTTGGTTCCGGAGGGCGGGATCGACTGGACGGCGGTCGCGGTAGTGACGTGATGTTTGGTTTTGGTGGGGATGATCGTTTGTGGGGTGATAGTGGAAACGGAGTGTCGGGTGATTTCGATGTGATGTTTGCGGGTCAGGGAAATGACGATCTGATTGGCGGGCAGGGTCAGAACATGATGTTTGCGTGGAGTGTCGATCCTTATGGGCCGCTGCACTTTATGGGTGGAGATTTTGCGGAGGATGAGGGAAGTGGGGCGATACTCAATGCCTTTGCGATGACGCGGCCGGATGGTCAAATCACACGAGATGCTCGGTTTTCGTTGAGCATTGATGACGGTGATTTTGTTCCGGTGGAGCTTTCGGCGTCGCAGACGTCGAATAACAGTTCGCATGTGGATCTGGCGGGCGATCTGAATGCCGCGCTTGCGGCTGCGGGTCTGGGTGGTGATGTGGCGGCATCGGTGGACGGCGACGGGCGACTGGTTCTTACCGCGCAAAATGCGATGACGATGGAGATTGACACCGGCCAGTTTGGTGTGTTTGTCGATCCGCAGACGGGGCTGTTCCATGATGATGACGGGCAGGGCGCCTATGTGATTGAAGACACGGGCCTGAATCGCCTGATGGGTAGCCCGGAGAATGACAAGTTGTTTGGCGGTACGGGTTTGGACTTCCTATATGGTAACGGCGGCGAGGATGAGTTGTACACGCGTGATGGTGAGTTGTTTGAGGTTGGGTTTGATGTGCCGGCCGGTGATGAGTGGAAGGAATATGCCAAGGCGACGAACAAGGTTTGGTACTATGGGGCGACGGGCGCCGATGATGTGATTTCGGTTGACTACGTGACCGAGCCGGGCTTGTTTAATGATCATCATCTCATTACGCGACTGACGAACAATAACGGTAACTTTACGTTTGACGCTCAGGTTCGCCTGGACTTTTCGGGTGTGGATGATGAGGGGAATCCGATTTGGGATCCGGATGATTCGATTGTCGATATTGAGAAGCTGCGTGATGAGGATCCGTTCGTTCGCGAGCTGGCGATGCGTGAACTGGAGGTTAATGGGAATATTCTTCCAGATGAGGGAGACTTCCTGGCCATTATCATTGACGCGCTTGAGGGAGACGACATTGTAAACGTTGGTCCGACGGTTCAAAAGACGGTGTGGATTGACGGCGGCGCCGGGAATGATCAGATTGAGATCCAGAGTGGTAACGCGATTCTGGTTGATCAGACGGAGGGTGATCAGCGCAACGAGGTGATATCTGATTCGCTTGATCCATCGCGAGCGTTTCCGCTGTTTGGGCAGGCGCTATTGATTGGTGATGTTGTTCCACCGGATTTTGCGCTTGTGGGAGATTCCTTCTTTTCGGTGTCGGTGAATGGCGCTGATCCGATAGAGATAGCCCTGACGCCCGGGTTGACGTTCGGGAATCTTTTGCTGAACGACCTGGCGGAGGACCTCAATGACGCGCTTGCCCTTGCCGGCCTTGAGTTTGATCTTGAAGCGACGGTCGTGGATGGTCGTCTTGCTCTTCGGACGCTGGTTTCAGATCCGGACGGATCGATTGAAATTACGGATACGAATCCGAATGCCGAGTCGGCGCTTGGTTTTACGCAGGGTTCATTGGCGGACTCGTCTGCGCTTGGCGCGAGTGTCTGGTACACGAACCTGACGATTGACAATCCGGAAGATGTTGACTGGTACAGCTTTGCGTTTGCGGATGTGCCTACATCCGGGGGGATTCGCATCAATTCGCTTTCCACTGCCGATGACCTGGTGGCGCGCTTGTATCGTCAACTGGACGACGGCACGCTTTCATTGATTGGAAGTAACGAGAGTGCGGCGTTGCCGCGTACACCGGATGGGACGGAGGCGATCATCGCCCAGGCGACGGGTCCGATTAACGGCCAGCTTGCATCCGATGTCATACTTACGTTCGTGCTGAACAATGAAGCGTTTGCGCAGGTTGATGTCACGGTTACCGTGCTGGACACAGCGTCTAATAACTCTGTGATTCAGCTACCGGAGAATATCAATGATGCTCTTGATGCGGCGGGGCTTGGGGATCGACTGTTCGCGGATATTTTGGATGATGGGCGATTGCGTATTTCTCCCATTGTTGGGGCGGGTGTTGCTGACCTGACGATGACCGGCGGTGAGGATCTTGGTTTTGACGCGTCGCAGTCGCTGGATGCACAGGATAATCCTCTTGTTCTCGATCCGATCGCAAACCTCGGTCGGGTTACCGGTACGACGATTCACGGTACGGATGACGAGGACTGGTATAAGTTTGACCTTGCGGCGTCGGATAACATCAGTGTAAAGCTCCAGATGATTGATCCGCTGGCGTCGTTGCGGGTTGAGCTTTACGATGAACCGGGCGGATCGGTGGTGGAGTCTGCAACGACATCGCCTGCGGATCTGGTTGAAGCGATTAACCTGGCGAACAATCCGGCGGGGACCTATTGGTTACGTGTCTTGCATGAGAATCCCGGGCCGAGCGCGCGTCCAACGCCCTATGACCTGGTTGTGAAAGCGGGCGAAGGCGGAACGGTGATTGATATGAGCGGGGCGTTCTCAGAGTTGATTGACTTTCAGCCGTTCATGGCGCTTGAGGCGGGCGAGGAGTACTTCCTTCAGATTACTTCGCCCAATCGTATTCCCACGATTTATGACATCGATATTCTTCTGGATTCGAACATTCCTGATGATCTGGAGATGATTGAGGTTGATCTGGGTACGCGTACGGACCTGGTGCGTCGGGATGTGTTGCTGGGGGGCGCGGGTAACGATGTGCTTAAAGGCGGGCCTAGTGAAGACTGGCTTATTGGCGGCGATGGCAACGATGTTCTGACGGGTGGGTTCGATCGTCAGGCGTCGGACCTGGCTTGGGGCGGCGATGGCGATGACACTTTCCAGATTCTTACGGATGGTCTGCCGTTTATTACCGGGACGGATCAGACGCTGATCCCGACACAGGTGGATCGATTTGACGGTCAGGATGGTGAGGATCGCGTTCTATTTCTCGGTGGTGACTATGACAATCTTTCGCGTCCGGTGCCTGATCATGTTGCGATTCGCTTTAACCGCTTTCTTCAGCGTTATGAATTCACATCGCTGGTATGGGATACGGCAAACCAGCAGTTCCTTTCCGAACCCACACCGGTGTCCGCGAAGGTTGTGGGGCTGGATGACGCACCGCTGGACGGCAAGTTGACCAACGATGCAATCATTACCTTGTTGCAGGACGGACAGGGCACTGTCGTGACTATTCCGGCGGATGGGACGAACGAGAATCTGCAGGACCTGATCAGCGATATCAATGACGCGTTTGAGACGGCGGGTTTGCAGGACAACTTCGTTGCGGAGATTGAAGGTCTTTCTGTTGTGATACGCACGCTTACGTTTGGACCGGAAGCGTCATTCCGGATAATCGGTGTTAATACGGTCACGCGTGATGAGTTGCATTTCGAAACGAACATGGAAGGTTTCGGCGTGGTGGATGCGTTTGTTCAGCATTATGCGTTTTACCAAGCGCCCAATGTTGAACATACGGTTATTGACACGCGTGCCGGTGATGATGAGGTGCGCGGCGATGCGGAATATAAGTTCCCGCTGGCGGACGGCAGCGGTGTGGTGGATGCGGAGTATGGGATCAAGGCCGGTAACTTCCAGGAAGGGGCGAAGATTGGTCGCCTTGAGATATTTGGCGGTGACGGTAATGACCGTTTGTTTGGTGGTGTTCTGGCGGACATTATTGATGGTGGTGATGGTGTGGACTTTATTTCCGGCGGATTTGGTGATGATCAGATCAATGGCGGGCCGGGCGCTGACCTTATTCTGGGGAATACCGGTGTTGAGACCGACCGGTTTGAAGCCGTCACCCGCGACGGTGAAGATGGGTTCAATGACAGTCCGGTCTTTGCGTCACTCGTCGATGAGATTGATGCGGGGACGATTCTCAGTAACCTGACGTTTAATCTGGGTGATGAGGGTGATTGGTATATCCTTCCGGTCCCGCAGGCGAATAACGCATTCGGGTTGGCGGATGATGCGCTGCTGACCTCGGACATGATTCAGGTTGAGTTTGACCGTGAGGTCGATCATACGTTTTTTGAGGGTGATTTGGTTCCGGGCGGTCCGGCGACACCGTGGGACGGATCGGAATGGGACGGGCCGAATGTCTATCTCTTTGCGGCTGAGGTGGATGATCCACAAGCGGATCTGTCGTTGTTGCCGATCGAACAGGTTTCCGGTGTGCCTGAGTATTACATGTTCCACGTGGTGAATCCCAGGAGCTTTGGTGTGGCGGCGGATGGGGCTCCGAATGTCAAGGCGCTTGCGAATGATGCGGCGTTGAGACTTGATGTTAATGGTCAATTCCTTGGAAATGTCGTTGTGCCGCTTACCAATGGCGGCGCGGCAAAACCGGTGAATGAACTGATCGAGTCACTTAACGACTCGTTTGATAGCGCAGGTATTGCGGATTCAGTGTTTGCATATTTCGATCTTCAATTGAACCGCATCGTCATCTCCCTGCGCGAAGAAGGTGTTCTTCGGATTACTTTTAGCGATAGTTCCACGGCCGGGCAGCTTGGTTTTGTTGACGGTCAGGACAATCGTGGGCCGGCGGATCCACTTGGTTCTTATTCCGTGACGTTTGCGGATGAAATCGGTGAGGTTACGGTGGTTGATCCTTCATCCGCTGCCGCGTCGATCAGCCCGGCTAATCCCGGCGCTGAGCCGATCATGATCCCTCTCGGCGATTTGAACAATGATGGCGCTGATGACTTTATTGCGTCGGTTGTAGATGTTGTTGCGACCGTCAACGATTGGCCGCAGGATCGCACATCGGGGCATGCGCAGCAGTATGTTGACCCTTCTGTCGCTACGATTTATCTGACGGATCCATCGCTGACCGATGCCGTACTAACGCCGGGTGATAATGCAATTGAACTCTTATTACCGGCGCCGGTTCTTAGCGATGGCCTTGGGGCGCGATCCATCATTACGGCGGGACGTTTCAATAATGACTTGTTGCCCGACCTGGCGGTATTGATCACGGGTGACACCACGTCCGGAATTGCGGCCCACGTGGATGTTGGACTTTACATTATTTACGGCGAGGCAGGCGGCTGGGGAGCGCAACTTGATGTCGTGCATGAGGCGGACGTGTTCTATGACGGTTTTGCCATTCCTTCTTCGCTTGCCAATGCACGCGATGTTGACGGGGATGCGCTTCAGGAATTCATTCTTGGTGACATTGGCGGCGGCCTACTCCTCAATGGCACCACCTACATCATTGACGGCGCTTCCGCTCCGGCTGTGCCAGATGGACAGAGCGCCATTTTCTTTGAGGATTTTGAAGATGGTTCGGATGGATGGGTTACGCAGGTGTTCCAGCCAGGCGATGAGATGTTGTGGCATCTGACGACGGCTCGCGGTTCGGATGCAGGGCATTCGGGGGATTCGAGTTTTTACTTTGGTACGGGTGAAGGTCCGGATGGGGGTGGGAATTTCAATGTAGGTGTCGCTTCCGGTCGTCTTTACTCGCCCTCTTTTATCGTGCCTTACGCCACGGACAATCTGCAGTTGCGTTTCAGTCAGTTTATTGAAACTGAGCGTGCGCCGACATCGGGCAATTCCAATTTTGATAACGCGTTGGTACGATTCCAGCGCGGCGGGGGCGGACCGTTTATTGATATTCCGACGGCGAATAACAATGAGGAATTGCGTGGTCCGTCGCCGAACTGGGTTCGCCATACGTTTGATCTTGGGGCGTTCGCTGCGGGTGAGGAGATCCGAATTCAGTTCGAATTTGATTCCGTGGATTCGATCCGAAACGATCGCGAAGGCTGGTTTATTGATGATGTGGAGATTCGTCCCACGTTTGATGGGCCGAGCGAGTCTGCTGCGAGTATTTTGGGGACATTGGGCTTGGCGAGAACGGGGATATCGGTTGCGGGTGTTGGGGACGTGACCAACGACGGTCGCGATGACTTTGCAATTGCACGGCCTGAGTTTGGCGTGACACGACCCCGTGTCTTCCTCTTTGAAGGGGTGCCTAATGGTACGGCTTTGCCGGATGCGACGGTTGTTTCCGGTGTCGATGCCATCATTGAGATTGATCCGAGTGACAATATCGCCGCTGATTTCACGCGATTTGACATACGTTCGGCGGGTGATCTTGACGGCGACCTCACCAATGATCTGGTGATCATCGGACGCGATTCGGACGATACGGTCATCGCAAGTTATGTCGTATTCGGTCAGAGCGGCGGCTGGGGCGGTGTGCTGATTAATCCTGATATTGAGATCATGGAGGAATTGATCCCGCTGGGCGATATTGATGGCGATGGTCGGGCGGATCTGGGCGTCGTGGGTAAGGCGCTGAGTCAGAAGCTGGTTGAAGACGGATCACGGTTGGAACGACAGGTACACGATGTGTTTCTCGGACGGCCCCGCGGGAATTGGCTGGATCCGTCCGCGTTTGATGGGCCTGACTTGGTTTTTGAATCGGAGCGTACGACGTTTGCCGATGAAGGGGAGCTAGATCTTCGATTTGGACGATTCGGGACGATCGGTGATATCAATAACGACACGATCAACGATGTGATTCTTGCAGATAATCTGGGTGGAGACCTTCATTTGATTCTCGGGGCTCCATTGGTTCCGACCATTCCGCCAAGTGAGCAACTGTTGCCGCCCAAACCATTCCAGCTTGAACTTGCTACGCCGGTTCTGGAGATCAAACCGTTTCGTTCCGGGTTGGACGTTAACGAGCCGGGTGATCATGACATTCGTGAAGCGTTTAGAATCGAGGGGCCTGCGGAAGAGTCGCAGTTTGGCGGGTCAAATAATATCGGCGACTTCAATGGCGATGGTTTTGAGGATTTCCTTGTCTGGGGTGAGGACCAGGCGTTTATCCAGCTGGGTCCCGTCAAGCTTGACAATATTGAAGACGCCTCGACGCGCGGCGAGATTGTGATTGACATCGCCGGTCTTGGAACGCCGCATCGCGGACAGGGTGATGTCAATGATGACGGCCTTATGGACATTGTGATTTCGGGTGAGACCATTCTTTCCTCACCGGGTGTAGGATCGTTTGCTTTTGGCGCTGCCCGAGTTCTGCTCGGCACATCGAATCCTAAGCGTTTCTATGATTCTGATGACATGACCGGCTTCTTTTCCTATATCGAGGCGCGAACGGTTCCGTCGGATTTGCAGGCCCACTTTGTGAATTGGGATGGTCTTGGAGGAAAGGATGTCCTTCTCAACAAGACCAATACGTTTGGAGGATTCTGGGGCGCGGAAGTCTTCTCCGGAGACGACATCACCAATGTTATCGAGAATGATGCGAGCGTCATGACGTTTGGCGATGGTCTAGTCCGGTATGATGTTCATGATGAGAATGGGGCGGCGGACGAGGCTTTTCTTGCGGAACAGGTTTATGGCTCAGGTGTTTCCGGCGGTTTGTCTGTGGGAACGCAGTTGCGTGCTGTAGTTGCCAATCGGGGTGTTACCAATCAGGATGCCATATTCTTCCAGCGTCCGGATCGTGTTTTGATCACGAGCGGGAGTGGTGACTTTGCACCGATTGCGGTCACGTATCAGGCTTTTCCCAATTCCGGTAGTCATGTTGCCATTACCGATTCCAATGCGGGTAATGATGTGCTTCGCGGCACGTGGGGCATTCACATTGGCGCTGGTATTGACGGTGTTTTCCATGCGGGAGACCTGGATCGTGATGGGCGTGAGGATCTGGCGTTGACTCGAAACTGGGAGAGCGGCGGTCCCACGGATGCGGCCGTGTTGTTAATGACCGATTGGTCACTGAATATTAATCCCAACAGTTATGACACGGATGAGGATGTCGAGATCAAGGTTCGTCGCGTACCGTCCGGACAACTGCCTGCGAATGTTCGAATCACGGGGCCCATTCAGGTGTCCGGCGGTGATTTCGATGGTGATCGATATGGAGATCTTGTCATCTCCCAGCCCACGACCATTATCGGTGATGGCGATACGGTTCTGGACCAGCAGGATCGCGGAATGGCCCATATTCTCTGGGGGCTTTCACTTCTGGATACGAATGACATTCAACTCGTCGATCTGCCCACCGACATTAACGGTGATGGGAAACTCGACATTCAGTATTTGGAAGGCCAGAACGACGGCGATCAATTCGGTACGCTGCCGTTCTCATCGGGCAACAACATTAATCGAGATCGATACGATGACATCCTTATTGGCGCCAAGACGGCAAACGTTTTGGGCGCCCAGTCCGTTAGTGAGCGTGCCGGAAAGCTTTACGCCATTTACAGCTCACCGCGAAGAATCGTACTGCCTGATCTGAATGATGTGACTGATCTTGCTAACAGGACGTTTACCGGCGTGGGCGATGTTCTGGTTGATCCGGCAACGGGTAAGCCCGTGATCTTCGCCAACGATCTGGACGGAGACGGAATTGACGATACCGACATTTTCCAGCTTGATCCTGACGAGGAAAAATGGTTTAGCTTCACGCTCGTTGGAGATGGCACGGCTGAGGATGCCATCCGCGTTCAGTTCCCCGCCCACGAGAAGCGGGAAATTACGTTTGCCGGTATCGGCGGTTCATTCTTCAAGTCCTTTGGGACTGACGGGGTTGTGGTGGACTCATTGCCGAACTTCAGTATTGGCGGTCGTGGGAACGTGGTGGGTGGTCTTGAAATTGATGCGTCTTCGTTGCTTGAGGAACTTGCTGAGCCGGAGACGCTTGATCGCGTTGAGATTGTTCTGGACACGATCATTCAACAGGATGACTTCTCGAATCCCGGGCCTTTCGTTCAGGTTGGCGCCAATGTCTTCTTTGCTGCGGATACGCCCGAGCATGGTCGTGAGCTGTGGATTACGGATGGCACTGTTGGGGGCACACGACTGTTAAGTGATATTCGCCCCGGTGATGAGGACAGTAATCCTTCGCGTCTGGTCGCGGTTGGCGATCGTCTGTTCTTTACGGCGTTCCGGGAGGATGTTGGTCAGGAAGTCTTTGTTTCAGATGGAACGGAAGGGGGCACTCAGGTTCTTGCCGACATTCGACCCGGCGGGATTACCAGCCTTCCGGATCACCTGACGGCGTTTGGCGACCGACTTCTGTTCGTGGCCAACAATCCCAGCGGTAATCGTCACGTTTACTCCGCTACCGATCTGGGCGGGAATAACTACGATGTCCAACCTGTCACCGAGTCACTTGCTCCATCGGGTCTGAATGTCACGCACATCATCGCCGACGATTTACGAGGTTTCTTTTCAACCGACGATGGTGAGGTTCAACAACTCTGGTCTACCGGTGGCCTTGCAGGGAATACGCAATTCATCCGAAATTTCGGTCGCCCGATCAACCCGTTTACTGGACTGCTTGACCCGGGGGGTGAAGTTCTTCGGCATGCGGCCATGCGAAACGGTCAGGTCTATTTTGCCGCCAGCTTGTCAAGTTTGCCAGCCGGAATTGAACTCTATCGTAGTACGGCTACCAGCGTTCAACTCTTCCATAACGTCAATCCTTCCGGCGCCGGTCGTCCACAGGGATTCCAGTTGGTCGGAGACGATATCTATTATCTTGGCATTTACCGTCAAGGAAACGTCGCGAGTGGCGCGGAGCGGTATGGTCTATTCAAAACCAATGGGGCCTCTGTGAACGTCAATCCGGTTCAGCAATTGCTCGCCGAGCCTCGAGTCACCCCCTCGATTGAACCCTTCGTCTCCGCTGCGGGAGGTCGTTACTCGGTTGTCTTTGAAGCTACATCGACTTCCAAGGAATGGTGGATATCCGATGGCTCGCCTGCCGGAACGGAAGAACTTATGACGTTTGGCAATGCGCAGACGATCGAGGACATAGAAGGCTTCGGTGATCAGGTTGCGATTTCGATTACCGAATTTGACCCCAACATTTCCGGTACGGCTCGAAACATCTGGGTTTCCAATGCGCCCGGTCGCGAACCGACGCAGATTCACTCCGGCGTCAGCAGCTTTTCAATCTCAAATCCCCATCTTGCGGCGATTGGGGACGAGCTTTATTTTGCATCCAACTCAAGAGTCCTACCTACCGTTGCCAATGTCTGGCTTACGGATGGGACGGAACAGGGAACGCTTCCAGTCTCGGAGATCGGTGATTTATTTGGCGTCATCAACGCTCACCTTATCACCGAAGAGGGTGATTTTGCCCTTACCGGTATCGATGAAACACGTGACGCGACGCTTGCCGGTACGACTGTCATCAAGGCCGGGTCACTCAAGCAGCGCATTGCGATTGATGTGACGGATGCAGTGATTGATGCGATGCAGGATGGGAATAAGCGATTTACCTTCCGTCTGGACAGTGATCTATTGCACCTTATCGACCAGCCCGTTCAGGACCAGACGGATACGGGTCTGCGATTTACGCGACGGCATGGCGTTCAGACGAATGTCTACGATGCGAACGGGGGCGTTCTTTTCGAAGACCTCAGCGCCGTGGATATGCGTCACCTTACTGCAGGAACTTATTATCTGAAGATATTCAACCCGCATGCGTCGGATCAGGACGAGACCCTTCCGTTTATCATTGAACTCGATCCTCCATTCCAGGGCGTGACCCGTCCGCTCACGGACGCCGATTTGATCACAGGCGATGACGGTGATGACGTGCTGGTGGGCAATGCCGAACTCGACCGTATCTTCGGTGAGAGTGGCAATGATGTTTATGTTGCTGAGCTACCGGAAGTGCGTGATCAGGAGAATTTTGAGCCGATCAAGCAACCTGCGGATGAGGATCGCCTGCTCTCCAATCCGGCGAGAATAATCGATCCGATCATCGATATTTTTGAGGATTTTTCGGTGATCACCAGGATCGCTGAAGCCCTCGACTTCCCGCTTCGCTTCGGACCGGGGAATCCTGAATTCGGTATTCCCGTGTTTGCAAGTGATATGAGTACGATTATTCGGCTGGACCTTTCCGAAGTGGCCAGCGATATTACGGGTATTCAGTATGCAACCAATCTCATGACACTGAATCTCGCAGGCGGTGATGATATTGGCGGCGAACTTGATCAGCTCACGCCGCGTGTTGCAGATGCTGACGAACCGGACAAGGGCGTTCAGGTCGGTCAAAGACGCCTGCTCTATCTCGGCCTCGACAATCTTGATATCGCACCCGCTGATCTCATGGACATCGAGTTGCTCACGCGGCTTCGTGTCCTCACGGCGTTTAACAACGGCAATGATGTTCAGTTTCTTGATGCTCTTCACTTTATGGAGGATCTGGAATATCTCGATTTCTCCAGCGGTGGTCTGACCAACGTGGATCAACTTTCGACCATGGGGCAGAACCTGAAGATCGTTCGGCTGGAAAACAATAGACTCCAATCCATCGGCGGCATCGCGGGCGCAACACTCCTTGATGATGACGACTACCAGACCGTCTTTGATCCCTTCACGAATTTTGAAATGCAGGGCCAGTGGTCACGTAACCAATCCCATGTTGATGCGGCATACAACGGTGATTACCACTTTGCGCTCGGTGTTGGTGAAGGGGGCGCTGTGACCTCAAACGCGGGATGGGGCTTCTTTGATCTCAAGGACGATCTCTATGAGGTCTTTGTTCGATGGGTCACTGCGGACGGCAACGCACCTAATGCCCGGTATAGGGTCACTGCGGATGGGAATCCGGTCGATGTGCGCGTTAATCAGCGTATCGAGCCTGACGATGAGACCATTGGAGGATTTGGCTGGAGGTCGCTTGGTACGTTCGTGCCGGGCGTGGGTGGTTCGATCAACGTGGTATTGAATAACGATGCCGATGGCGTGGTGTCGGCTGATGCGGTCTTGCTTCGTTCACTCGATCCATCCCTGCCAAACCTGCATCTGCTCAACATCGAAAATAATCCGCTAAGTAATGAATCTCATGAAATCTATATTCCCATCATCCAGAATAACACGTCCGATCCCGACTTTATCCTTCGGTTCGATCCCAATGTTGCTCCACCCACGATTCAGGAGATTACTCCGAAGTTTGTAAACACCGGTCAGCAACTCGTCATTCCCAATATCTTTGATCTGGTTAGTGATCCGACCAACGAATGGCTGGCTCTAGGTTACGCCGGTTCCAGTGAGATCGGTCGTTTCAGAGGCGCATCCGATCCGTTCGGAGCGGGGGATTTTCTGGGCAATATCTCCAGTCTGAAGCAATATGGTGAGTCCGGCTTCACGTTCCTGGCTGCCGGCGAGTTTGCTGATAGTGGAGTGCTCTACGCTCTGGATACAGGACTTGGTCGACTGGCGGAAATCAATCACGAAGACGGTCGCATTAACAAGTCTCGTACCAATACCGCTGAAGGGATGACCGATTTTGATATTGGTCCCAACGGCAATCTTTTTGTCACCAGCAGCAATACACGAAACATCATTGAGATCAATCCTGCCGGTTCACTCAATAGTGAGGTCAGGAGATTCGGTTTCCTCAGTTCCTCAGGCAATGCGTACCGTATTGAATATGGTTCCGATGGATTTGTATACATCAGCGAACGATCTTCATCTTCGATCAACCATGGTCGAATTCGTCGGATCAATCCGACGCTGAATAACTGGTCGACCATCATTGACTCCGGGAACGGGTCACACCAACTGAATTCTCCCCGCGACATCGTTATGGATTCGCAGGGGCGACTCTATGTGGTCAATGAGCGCAACGTCTCTACGGGCAACTGGGTGTTTAGCGTCAAGCGTTATACCTTAAACGCCCAGGGTGCACCGACCAATATCACGACGATTATTCCCGAGCGGCCCGGCGATCGCCAACACCATGCTGTCATTGAAATCGGTCCGGATGGTAACCTTTATCTTTCGGATCCCGTGGCGGGTACATTGGAACGATACACGCTTAATGGAACGCCTCTCGGTACGGTGGTCGACTCAGCGGATAGTGATTTCACCTGGGCGGGCTTCATTGCGTTCGCACCGGATCAGACGCAGATTACTACACAGTTTGTCAATATCGGTCAGTTTTTCAGCGCCACTTCCGGCGGTGACTTGTTTATTTCCAATCAGTCCGGTTCATCGGGCGTATTCCCAATTACCGTCACGGCATTTGATGGTGGGCGAGGTCGCGGTGAGTTTCTCGGGCGTTCTTCCGAATTCACCTTTAACCTTCACATTTACGATCCGACAGAAGATAACAGCGGCGGTGTTTACGGGACGAAATTCCACGATCTGGATCGAGATGGCGTGAGGGATAACGGGGAAGTCGGTCTTCCGAACGTCATCATCTATGAAGATGCCAATGGGAGCGACACACGTGGCGAGGGTGAAATCTTTACACTCTCGGATGTCAATGGTGAATATGCCCTGCTTGGTTTGTCCAGTGGAAATAAGACGATCAATGAGGTTGTTCCGACGTTTGTCCTTCAATCCGGGCCTTCGCCGCTGCCCCTGTCCGGAAGTGTGCGGGTGTTCGAAGCCGACTTCCAGGATGATGATCCCGAAGACCCGAACAATGACACGTTCAATCCCCTTCCGGGCGGCCCGATCAATCTTTGGCACTTATCGTCGTCCGACAGCAACACCGGTTCACACTCCTTCTATTATGGCCAGGAAGCCACCAACAATTACAACACGGGTGGAAGAAATTTCGGGACGGTTGCGTCCGGCAATATTAACCTCACGGGGATGCAGAGTGCGGTGAGCGCCACGCTTAGCTTTGCCTACCGGATGGAAGTGGAGCCGAGTCCTCAGTTTGACTTGTTTACCGTCCACTTTGGTGAGATTCTTGATGTGCAGCCGCCCGTCATTCTGGACAAGAGTGATCTCCGAAACGACAGTTTATGGCATACGGTCACGGTGGACATCAGTGATCGACTCAATACATCGAACAACGAAATTCACTTTTCTTTCGACAGCATTGACGGCGGCCAGAATAATACGGAGGGCATCTACGTTGATGATGTCTTTATAGACGTGGACTTTGGTGTCGCCGGTGCTCACCATGTTAATATCCCGAATGGCGGTATCGTATTTAATCGCGATTTTGGCAATCGCGTTATCGTTGATCTTGGCCCGGACGAAACCGTCTTTGAAGGCGATCAGGTCACGGCATTCGCCAGTGTGTCGGACGCTGACATCGTCGAGCTGGTGGAGGACATTTCACCGCTACTGGACGGCGCTAATCCAGCTGAGTTTTTTGTATTTGACGATGTGCTTTACTTTGCCGCTGACCATGAAGGTGTGGGTCGTGAGTTGTATGCGTACGACGGTGAGAATATAAAGCTTGTTGCCGATTTGCGTCCCGGTTCCGGCAGTTCATCGCCTCGCGAGTTCGTACCGTTTCAGGATGATCTTTACTTCATTGCCAATCATCCTGTGGACGGGTCATCGATTTATCGCCTCAACAAGGGAACTCCGGTGCATTTCCCCAATCCGCTTCCCGGGCCGGATAGTGATTCGAAGATGGCCAATTTGACCTTCTTCGATAACCAGCTCTTTTTCTCCGGAATTGCGGAGGTTGCAGGTGAAACGATTGGCAATGAACTGATGTCATTTGACGGCAGCGGTTATAGAGTGGTCGCTGATATCGCTGGCCGAAGTTCCAGCCCCGCTTATTTGACACCGTTTGACGGCGACCTCTATTTTGCTGCTTCCGATGACAATGATGGTCGTGAGCTGTTCCGATGGGATGGCGAGTCGGCCAAGGTCGCCGTTGATATAGAATCCGGTCCAGCGAATTCAAACCCCACTTCGTTGACCGTATTTAACGATCTCCTTGTGATGTCCGCTCGGCGAAGCGATGTTGGCACGGAACTGTTTGCCCTCAATGATCGCGGGGAGTTTAGTCTAATCGAAGACATTAACAGGGGCGCGGAACGAAACTCATCCCCCAGCCAATTCCTGGTATCCGGAGAAACACTATATTTTGCGGCCTCGGAGAGAAACCTCTTTGGTCTTAGTGAGCGTGAGTTGTATTCATTTGACGGGTCTTCGGTGAAAATCGCCGCCTTCTCGCCAGGGATAACGGCGCTTAATCCGACCGGGCTGATCGAGTTCGATCGTGAGGTCTATTTTGCGGCCTGGGCGTCCAATTTCGATGTTGAACTTCACCGCCTCACACCTGGTCAGGGTTCGGGATCAATGCCCGTTGCCAATATTAATCCTTCCGGTAACGGGATTGTCGGTAACATGCAGGCTGCCGTTTATGGTGATGCCCTTTACTTCAATGCTGATGACGGCGTCCGTGGTCGTGAGTTATGGCGACTGCATCCAGACCGTTTCAGTTACCAGTATCAGGTTACCGGCGGACCGGTTTTCTCCACTGATTCGCCTTTGACCAATCCTTATATATTCACTCCTCTTGACAGCGGACTTTACACGGTTGACGTCACGGTCACGCATGAGCCGACGGGGCAGACGTTTTCCGACAGGCAGTTCATTAATGTCCTGCCCGTCCCGCCGGAGATTGATGCGGGTCCTGATGCGACCATCAACGAAGGCCAAACCTTTTCACGGCAGCTTACGATTGACGATCCCGGTAGTGATGACTTTATCGTCACTATTGACTGGGGAGACACGTCGCCTCAGGAGGTCTTCAATCTTACGGGGGGCAATAACACCATTGATATCAGTCACGTCTATCGTGACGCTGCAACCTATAGTGTGGCCGTCTTTGTTGATAGTGATGATGAGTCCTCCACCGCGTTTGATGGTTTCCTTGTCCAGGTTGATCCTGTTGCTCCTATTGTCCAGCTAAGCAACGGCACAGGCACGGAAGGATTGCCAGTCTCCCTTACCGTCGACATCACTGACCTTGCCGGTGCGTTTGATCTCAATGGTCATGAGTGGTCATTTACGGTTGACTGGGGCGATGGGACAACGACCCAATCCTTTGTTCCCACGTTTAATAATCCGTCCGATGCGCAGGCAATTCTGCAGCATGTCTATAGGGACGATGACAATTACACCGTGGAGGTCACCGTTATTGACGATGATGGTCTTCAGGCTACTGAGTCGATCGCACAGATTATCCAGAACGAGGACCCCACCATTCAGACCATCTCGGGTCCGGTCAGTATCAACGAAGGTGAAACTGCCAACTTCTTTGCGACGGCGACCGACCCCGGTATTGACGATATCCTTACTTTCACATGGGACTTTGGTGACGGTTCACCAACCGTCAATGGTTCGGAGGTTTCGCATACCTATGCCGATAGCGGCAACTTCATCGCCACCGTCACCGTTACGGATGGCGACGGCGGGTCTGACTCGTCGACGGTCAATGTCACGGTCAATAACGTCGCGCCCTCTGAAATTGATCTTGGGGCGAACCAGACCGTCAGTGAAGGTGATCTGGTGAAAATCACTTCATCTTTCTTTGACCCTGCCGGCGATCTTGACATGCCATACACCTACGCGTGGAATATCCTGGCCTCGAACGGACAGGTCATCAATGGCGGAACGAACCCTGATACTAATTTCACGCCGTATGACAACGGCACGTATACGGCGCGTGTTACGGTGACCGACAAGGATGGTGATAGCGGAATCGGCGAGGTTCTGATCACCGTTGAGAACGTTGCCCCCACCATTACAGCCACCAACTCCACCACTGCTACCGAAGGCCAGCCTTTCGACATCATTGATATTGCGAGTTTTGTTGATCCGGGCTTTAATCCCTCGAAAGTCTTTAATTACTCTATAGACTGGGGTGACGGTTCAAACGATGACCTTGGCACGGCGGACATTGATTCTCTGGGCAGTCCTGGTTTAGCGACCACGGGTAGCTTTGATGGATCTCACGTGTATCTTGATGACGGTGTATTCGTGGTGACGCTTACTGTTTCGGATGACGATGGCGGTACAGATACGACCTCGTTCGAGATCTCCGTAGAGAATGCCGGCCCATCGGCCAATCTCGGCGGGCCCGGCTCGGTTGAAATCGGTGAGATCGCCCAGTTTACCGGCTCGGTGCAAGGTTATTTCCTCGACAGTCTTTCCGCATCGATTAGTTTTGGCGATGGTGATTCGGTCCCGGTTATTCTCAATCCGACCGGAACCATCGGCGACCAGAACACGTTCGATTTCCAGACCCAGAATGTCTATGTCACGGAGGGCATGCGTACGGTGACATTGACTGTTGAGGACAACGATGGCGGTTCCACCACCGCAACGGTTGACCTCAACGTCGCGGAAGAAAAGACGGTCAACGTCCATCTCGTGCCGCGTATCACTAACAGTGTTGATGATGAGTCCCCCACACTTCCTGTGGGTGATACTGATCCTGTTACCGGTGCAGGTGGTAGTCTTCTCTTCTGGCAGCGTGAGGGCAGCAATTTCATTGTTGAAATTTGGGTCACAAATCCTTCGGCGGATGGTGGTGTTGTCGACGGCGAAGTTACGGTCAATTTCGATCCATCTGTTACCACAGCCCTCAGTGTTGACCATGGGAACATCTTTACCGAATCGACCTCGGACAGCATTGATCTGCAAACCGGCCAGGTCGTAATCTCAGGCAGCACTTCGTCTCAGGACATTGGTGATGGTGATTTTGCCCTCTTCGGTCGTATTGTGATGGCCACCAACGCTGACATCAATCCGGCGAATCAGGATTTCGGTCCATTCTCTGCCGGGCTTGGCCTGACTGCGGCTTCCGAGTCGTTCATGATCGCGGGCATCGGTGATGTTGACCCATCGCTCGTTCCGCCGCCTGTTATTGATGTGCGAGGCTTCATTTACGACTTTGACAACAATCAGATTGTGAACTTTGCCGACCTCGGATATTTCTTGCCTGCGATGGGGCAAAGCGTCGGCGCTTCGGAACCTCCCTATGCCGCCTGGGCTGATTTCAACAACGATGATGCCGTGGATACCGATGATCGTGATCTGCTCATTGGGGCGTTCGGCAAGTCGATCAATGATCCGAGTATCGTTATCCCTTCAACCGCACGCACGGAAGGAGTGAGTGGGGGTGGCGGAGGTGGAAGCGTCGGCGATGTACCCGGGTTGACTTCGCTGTCACCGGTTGATCTTCTTCAGGATGCTTCAACCTCTGAATCGAACGATGAGGATAAATCCCAACGTGCTGGTGAATCTCGCGGTATTCTGGCGCTAAGTGAAGCAAGGGCCATCCGAATTGTCTAATCGGTACTATTATGGATTCAGAGCTGGGTATTGCGTCTGATAATGGGATGACATTTGCGCATAGACCTCAGGATTAATGGCTATGCCACGTCTGCTGGAAATGTGTTTACATTCGTATTGACATATGGGTGACAATTGATACTCTGATTGGTCCGGCGTGTTTTGCTATACGTTCAACCACAACACGAATATTGCCCAGGTCTTACGCGTGACGACTGGCTCCATGGCCTGTTGGACCTGCCATTACGAAAAGAGGTATTCCCATGTTGGATCGAAGAGCATTTCTGGCACTCGCCCTCTGCGGCTCAATTCTGATGACCGTTGGATGCGGGGGAGGCGATGAAGAAGAGGATAATTCCAAGGTCATTGCCCTTACGGTCATGACCATGAAGAACCCGTTCTTCAAGGAAATCGCCGACGCTATGACGGAAGAAGCCAAGAAGCACGGCTACAAGGTGTGGGTCGAAGATGGTGATTCCAATCCCACCAAGCAGCAGGAGCAGATTAAGAACTTCATCGATCGAAAAGTTGCCGCCATCGTGATCGTCCCGACCAAGGCGGAAGCGATCGGCACATCGGTGGTTCTTGCGAATGAAGCCAAGATCCCTGTGTTCTCGGTTGATACGGCGATTGTCACGGATGGCAAAGTGGTTTCGCATATCGCCACCGACAATTATCTTGGTGGCCAGCTTGCGGGTGAGGCCATGATCGAAGCACTTGGTGAAAACGGTGGAGAGGTATTGATTCTTGATCATAAGGATGCCAGTTCATGTGTGAAACGCGTTGACGGTTTTAAGAATGTGATCAACTCCTACAACAAAGGAACGCCTCATGGCAAGATTGTTATCGTTGAGGAGTTGCCGAGCGGTGGTGAACATGAAACTTCATACAACTCGACGATTGACGCATTGCAGGCGCACAAAGATATTGTTGGGATCTTCGCCATAAATGATCCGGGCGCGTTGGGCGCTTATGCCGCGTTGGATAAGACCAAGAAGACTGCATCGGTGAAGATTATCGGATTTGACGGTCAGAGATCCGGCAAAGAGGCCATTCGTGATGGTAAGATCTACGCTGACCCGATCCAGTTTCCGGGACGTATGGGAAGAATGGCCGTGGAGGTTATTGTCAAGCATTGGTCCGGCGAGAAGGTTGAAGCCGAGTATCCCATCAGGCCGGAACTTTATCGCAAGGCGGATGCGCTGAAGGATCCTGACTTGAAGTGATGGGGACTCCTCGGGCTGAAGTGTATGGGTAACGTTTTTCAATCCAACCTGATAATGAATTCGTCATGGTAAGCAACGCATCGAATGGCAATTCACTCCTGTCGATGCGCAACATCGATAAATCGTTTCCCGGGGTCCATGCCCTGCGGAATGTTGACCTCGATCTAGATAAGGGAGAGGTTCTTGCTCTCCTTGGCGAGAATGGCGCAGGGAAAAGCACGCTGATCAAAGTTCTGAGTGGCGCCCACCTTCCTGATGCCGGCTCAATTGAAATCAGCGGCGCGCCGGTGTCCATCACCAATCCCATCACCGCCCAAAACGCCGGCATCGGCGTTATCTACCAGGAGTTCAACCTCGTACCCGCACTGACCGCGTGGGAAAACATTTTTCTTGGGAATGCCAAATCCCGTTTCGGCTTTGTCCGACAAGCCGATGAGCGCGCCGCTGCTGCTGCGTTGTTTGATCGCATCGGCGTGCAGATCAATCCAGATCAGCCTTGTCGCGATCTGACCATTGCCCAGCAGCAGGTCGTGGAAATTGCCAAGGCCCTCTCTCAGCGTGCCTCCATCATCGTCATGGATGAACCCAGCGCCACGCTGACTTCTGCCGAGGTGGAGAGTCTTTTCAACGTTATCCGTGAGCTTAAATCTCAGGGCATCGGCGTGATCTATATCAGCCATCGACTGGACGAGATCTTCGAGATTGCCGATCGCGTGGCTGTCATGCGGGATGGCCGGATGATCCAGACGGCTTCCGTGAGTGAGGTCGATCGTCGTACGCTTATCGAGTGGATGGTCGGTCGAACCATTGAAAATGAATTTCCCAAGCACACCGCTAACTTAGGTGACGTTCGACTCGACGTGAGGGGGCTTAATCGTGGTGATGTCGTTCGCGATGTTTCCTTTAACGTCCATCGAGGCGAAGTGCTTGGCATCACCGGTCTGGTTGGCGCGGGTCGGACGGAAACCGCTCGCCTCATCTTTGGCGCCGACATCAGGGACGGCGGGGAGATCACGCTTGACGGCGTGGTGATCAATCCTCGTTCTCCGCGCCAAGCCATCGCCGCCGGCATTTGTCTCCTCACGGAGGATCGAAAAAGTCAGGGTCTCGTCCTTAATCACTCCGTCCTTCACAATTTTGGACTGCCCAATCTCGGGAAACTTTCCAGGTGCGGCGTGGTCAGGCAGGCAAAAGAGCGCGATCGTTTTGCAGGCTATATCAAGACTCTTCAGATCAAGGCGCCTCATGCCGACCAGCATGCCGGAAACCTCAGCGGAGGAAACCAGCAAAAGGTCGTTCTTGCCAAATGGCTTGAGTCGAATTCCGAAGTCGTGATCTTCGATGAACCCACACGGGGGATCGATGTCGGGGCGAAGTATGAAATCTATCTGCTGATTAACAAACTGGCCGCCGCCGGTAAAGCCATTATTATGATCAGCAGTGAACTTCCGGAAATTCTCGGGATGTCTGATCGTATCCTTGTGATGCACGAAGGACGTGTTACGGGTGAGATCACGGATGTTCCGAACGCCACGCAGGAACAGATCATGGAACTGGCTGTGCAGTGAGCTTTTGAGATTAGAGGAACTCTCCTTATGCAATCCACCGGCTTCAAAGCTGGCTTTTCACGATTCATGAACGACTACGGTATGTTGTTCGTGTTGTTGGTTCTTGTCGCTGCCTTCAGTGTTGCCACGCTCGATAAGCAGGAACCGGAAGGCGAAGCTGCGGCTGAAGATCTTGCGGGCCAGATCGACAAAGTTGTTTCCAAAGGCGGCAAGGTTCTTGTGGTTTCCGGCGAGTCGGATGCGGATCTTCTCATGGTCGAGTCGCTCCGGAAGCAACTCGAGGAATTGGGATACAAGGTTGTTGGCTCAGTGTCGGGCGATCCGATTCGTATACGGGCCGAATTGGTAAGACTTGCAAAAGAGGGCGCAATTGATGTCATTGCAACGACACGTCGCCTTGGAACCAGCCCACTGCTTGCGCAGGTAAAATCCGGCGTGGACATATTCAAACCGCTTGGCCAGCCGAGAGTCCTTACTCCCCAGACCTACTACTGGCCGAATCTCCTCACCAAAGCCAGCCTGATCACGCTTAGCGAACGTATCGTCATTTACGCTATCATCGGCATCGGGATGACCATGGTCATCATCACTGCGGGCATTGATCTATCCGTGGGGAGCATCATTGCGCTATCGGCGGTTGTGACAGCTGTCATCATGCGTGATCTGTTCGGCGGTGTCGAAGCGGGGATGTTGGGCATGATTGTCGGCACGCTAGGCGGAATCCTCGTCGGCGCAGCCATCGGGTGTTTCACGGGCACGATGGTCACGTTTTTTGGTGTCGCCCCGTTCATCGTCACACTGGGCATGATGTTCTTCGCCAGAGGACTTGCCGGTACGATGACGGGAGGTTTTTCCATTAGCATGCCTCCTTCATTCAAATGGCTGGGTCTGGGTTCGATCGATCATGGATTTGTCATCTCCTGTTTTTTTATCGTGGTGGTATTTGTTTGTCTGGGGTGGGTGTTCAAGATCATCGCTGCGTTGAACGAGGGGGCACGCCGGAAGTTGGCGGGCGGGCGTTCGACGTGGATCACAGGGATTTCAGCACTCGCGCTGGGTGTTATCGGGGGCATTACCATGCAGTTCTCCATACCCGTCGGAGTGTTGCTGATGATGATCCTGTATGTCGGAGCCCACTTGCTGATGACGCGAACGACACTTGGAAGATACATTTACGCGGTTGGCGGCAATGCTGAGGCGGCGCGACTCAGTGGTGTGCGTGTGAAATGGGTTCTGATGTTTGTTTATACGCTCACAGGGGCATTGGCGGGATTGGGTGGTGTAATTATCGCGTCCAAGCACACGACCGGCGTTCACACGTACGGCAACATGTATGAACTTTACGTCATCGCCGCAGTGGTGATTGGGGGTACGAGTTTGATGGGCGGCGAGGGCAAAATCATGGGAACGATGATCGGCGCGCTGATCATGGCGGTCATTGGTATGGGTATGAACCTGATGGGGGCGGATTCATTTACGCAGCAGGTTGTGATTGGGCTGGTATTGTTGGCTGCGGTGTTTCTGGATACGGTGAAGCAGCGAGGTTGGCGGTTTTTTGAGCGTTAGTTCAGATTAGACTAACGAGCTAGAGTAAGGGGTGCAATTCTGAGAGACTGGAAGCGAATGTCCGATTTAACTGATGCAATCCGGAACATGTACGACGTATTTGAAAAGTACCCTAATCCTGCTCCGGAAATCTTCGATCATGTCCTTCATAATTATGGCAATATCGCCCGGCTCAGCAATTGCCCACTTAGGGAACTTCCAGAAGACTTTATTGACAAGATCTCATGGCGTTTTTTCACTACGTTTGGCGACTTATCAGAATTTAAGTTTTATCTGCCACGCGTGTTTGAAGTGCACGCAGGCGCGACAGATGAAATTTTCGGCGATCGCGCTCAAGTTGCCATAAGCAAGCTGGCGGATGCAAACTGGCTCAAGTGGCCTGGTGTTGAGCAAAATGCAGTTAGGGTAGCATTGCAAGCTTGGTGGTCCGAGTTCATCATGCGTGACTATCATCCTCACCCTGATTGGAACAATTCACTTATCGATCTTCTGTACGGCATTGCTACTGCGGAAGACCAATTAGGGCCTTATCTAAGTGAATGGGAATCCGCATGCGGGGTCGCTCGAGAAAACCTAAAGCGTTTCCTTAAAAAGGAGGCGTGGAACATTCTGAATGGTGAGATTCCCGTCATTCCACAACGAGGAATTCAGACAGAACAGGAGTGGCAATTGATGGTTTGGGTTGAGCGAATGCTCGAGCAGTTCGACAAAGATGACCCTTCCGTATTTCCGTTATGGAATGGTTTTGATGTTCCATGAGAATTCGCTTTGCCTGCCGTGGGATTGCTTTTTTATTCTGATCGATGTAATGATTAGTCAGATAGCTTGCTTCACTTCAACGAGCGGTGATGGGAATGCGTAAAAAACCCACTCGTCGGTTAGGACGAGTGGGCTGGGTGGATGTATCAGGTATTTCGGCACAGGGTTCCTCAATCATGCACCGAGACACATACATGCCTGGTTAAGATGTCTTTGTGGCGATTGTGGTTACAGCTTAGTAGGACATGGAGATGCCGAACTTGCCGTAGATGAAGCTGTCATCGCCGTTGGTGATGGCGCCGGGGCCACCGAAGTTCTCGACGTTGTCGCCGACCCAGATGAAGTGAACGCCGACCGTGAGGGTCCATTCGCCGTAGTCGCCGGGGATGATTTCGGACAGAGGCATGGAGAAGTCCAAGCCGATGTCGATGAAGCCGAAGGTGTCATCGTCGCCGCCGGTGGCGGGGTTCTCGTAGTAATCCGAGAAGCCGAGACCAACCGTGACGGGGACAGTGAGCGTAATCGGGTATTTACCCTGGGTAACCTCGAATTCGGGGGCAATACCGAGGAGAAGGACGATACCTTCATCGGTTCCGCCGTCCGCCTGGCCATCAAGCTCGATGATGAGCGTGATGGAGGGGTTGAAGGCGAAACCTTCGGGGAGGCCCATCACGCCGTCCCAGCGACCGGAATCGTCGTAACTGAGGCTGAACGCCAGTTCTTCGACCGTGCCAAACGCGTCATTCGGAGCTGTCAGGGCGGTATAGCTGATTCCGACGCTGGTGCGATCAGTGGCCTGATAGCTGAAACCGAAGTAGAAGTCGGCTTCATACCAAGAGGGGACCGTTGAGCCGCCGGAGGCGAAGGTATTGTTGTCGTGGATACTCATCCATGTGCCGATGGAGGCGGAGAGCTTATCAGTGAGCTGGAAACCGACTTCTGCGGAGGGCTGAACGATAAGCCCCTGGTTTTCCTGGTGTAGACCGCGGAAAATGTAGTCTGTGGTGACCTCAAACCCGATGCTGAGGCTGACTTTGCCGTTGTTGACGGCGGGTGCGTCTTCGGCGATGGCGTTTGACGGCGCCATGAAGCCGAGGGCGATTGCTAGGGCAGCGAGGCCCTGGACGATTTTTGTTGCGAGAAAACGGGGCATTAATAAATCCTTTCCGATCAAGTGAGGA
This sequence comes from Phycisphaeraceae bacterium, assembly GCA_028284925.1. Classification (GTDB taxonomy): domain Bacteria; phylum Planctomycetota; class Phycisphaerae; order Phycisphaerales; family Zrk34; genus JANQQT01. The sequence goes on from JANQQT010000017.1 coordinate 26,951, forward strand.
ACCCTGCCAGGGGATCGATCGCCATCTGAGCGATCGATTACGTGTTGGACCGCAGTACAAAGGCCGTGCCAGATATTCCGAATCTGGCGATAATGCCGGTGGATGTTCGTTTTGTGCGGTTTATGCCGACTAAAACGATTAATTTTGTGCGGTGTGGTCATCGGCTAAGAATTATGTGGGCGTAAAGAAAAACCGTGAATTGTGTTAAAACTGCTAAAAAAGTGGTCTAAGCCCGATAAAGGGAGTATGGGTTTGCCCAAAAAAAGTGCATCAAAGTCCGGTATTTTTCCAGTGCTACATGGGATATGGAATATCCTGGGCCGTGTTAGGGATAATCTGAGGATGTAATTGTTGGGTGAATTAATGCGGTGAGGGATATCGGGACGGCGTTGTTTGAAAAACAGGCGGATGGATGGCGACGTTGGTCGGAGGGGGAAACCAGGGGAGATTTGGTGACGTATAGGATAAGCGGGGCTACAGGCGTGGAGGGCGGAAATGAGGCGTGTTAGGGCGGCGTGAGAGGGGGTAGGGAAGTGGAATGGCACGGGATAGGTCGCGGAGGTGGGGGAGATGTGATAGGATTGAAAGCTATGAGTATAACCAGTCAATCATCGAAAAACGCGGTTTTTGGGGTCTTGGTGGGTGTTTTTGTGGCGCTAGGGGGTGTTATGGGGGGCGGTGTTTGGGGTGAGGGAGGGGGTAAAGGGGCAGGAAAGGTGGAGGGGGGTAAGGG
>JANQQT010000088.1 GCA_028284925.1 Phycisphaeraceae bacterium
ATTGAATCCGGCTGGATGCCCGGGTCAAAAAAAACCGTCGGCGTTCTCCTCCAGGAAAAAGGCATGCCCATGCTGGACCCTGAGAACGAAGGCGACTGAGTCGGTGATAAAGAAGTATGCCGAAAAGCAGGAAAGATGATGGATGAATTTGGCATAAGTCACCTGAAAATAGACCGGCTTAGGAGGTAATCCAAATCATAGAATATCAGTTGGATTCTGAGTTTCAGCGCATTAGCGAAGACATTGTTGTTCAAGAGAAAACTGTGAAGGAATGGGCCGCAATCGAATCATCGGACATGTTTCAATCACCAAAATACACCGGTGGATTTGATGCCGATGAAGGAGAATTCTGTTTCAGTGTCTACCTTCCCAGTGGTGAATATTGGTTTCAACTTCCCATCGAAGATGTCTATCGTGTAGCCAATGGGGAGCGTCTTTCCGTCGAGATCAGGCCTGCTGATTAGTAGATCCTAATCATGATTCCTAATCGAATTGAGAAGTTGATTGAAGATCCCGGCTATTCGATCCGGCCGAATTGTCGCCGCGGCATGCTTGCGGTCTTGCAGGCTCTAAATCTCGATCCCACAAGTGAACTGAGCGAGTTTTACCTAACGTTCGATCCTTCGCTCCTCACTAGCAATACTTCATACGAACAGTTGGAGGACATCACCCAACCGTACGATTACGACCATGAAGAGCCGGAATATCAGCCCGAGGATACTCCCATCCACGTCGCCACCATGTTCATCCGAGAAGTCTGGGACCCGCCCACCGAGTCGGATGAGCAAAGTTTCATTCAATGTCGAGAAGTTATCCATGTTGGATTAACCTCAACCCGGTATTGAACTCCAATACACTAGCGGGCAGACTACCTGCAATGGGCTAAGATTTCAGTAATTACCTGCAATCTTGGCAAAGCGAGTATTTTATAAACCCCTATTTTTTAAGTGTTTTGACGGCAGGTGTGTCAACGGGAAGTGCCTCGCACGGGAGAGGTCGTTGGTTCAAGTCCAATATCGCCCACTGGATGCAACGTCTTGCAAAAAGCACGGCGTTGCATTTTCATGTCGTGACTTGAGATTACTAGACTAATTCGCACCGTTTTTGGTCTTGCAATGTTGTCCGAATTCCCGTAATTCGCTCTGTAATTCATTCCAACAGTCGTGGTCAAGAACGACTCGGATTACTCCAGTCTCCTGACAGGTACTTTCTTGAAGTACAGAAGAATTGTCATCGCCCTTCGGCAGTCAGCAATCGACGACGAGACATAGCCTTCGCTGACCGCACGCCATAGGTGGCGATCGGTGAACCACACCTTCGCTGAATGTCGGATGCGCAGACCCCTTAAGCAACAGTAACTCCCATAACGTTGCATTGAAAACCCGGTCATTATCATTCCCCACCTTATATTGGGTTGTGGGGCCATAGTAGGTGGTAACCAGTCGTATGTATCGGTGGTCGTGATGAAACTTGGGGCAGGTTGTTGTGTCGCACACATCAATGCGCATTTCGATGGGCCGGCCCGGTATCGCGTCCTCGAAAGCATTGACCAGAGCGGCCGCATCTATCGCCAATCGATCGTCCGTGATATCGAGAAACGCATATAGGCTTTGGGCGATCTCAAACGCATTAACCCGATTGACTTGTGATCGCACGGAGTCGACCCTGGCTGCGCGGAGGATGGCTTCGGTCTCGAATCCCATAGGCCGATTGATGCAACTATGGTCATGTTCAGGCTGCGCCATCAACGCGACCTGCGACCAATCACCGATGTTAGGATCATGCGAGGTCGGGGGCGGGCTCATCAACGATGGACTAGATGGTGTTTCCATGTTTGGTTTGTCTCCATTTGTTCATTATGCGTTCAACCAGCGCGTCGTTACAGGGAGTCGCGGGTTCATGTGGGCAGGCATGTCGACACAATCGAATTACCGTCAAATAGTTTTGGAAGAATATCGCGTCATCAGGCCGGCTTTCGAGATGTTGCTCGAAGGCGTCGCGCTCGGCGGCAGAGAGTTGGCCGTCAAGATAATCCGGAATGGTGTCGATGAATGTACGCGAATTCACGAGTCTCATCCTTGAGGAATAGCCGTGTCACCTCGGTTAACTGCGCCTTCAGTTTGCTCTGGTCGTTACGGCCGTGGCGATGTTGGCGAGCAGCCACGCCGACGCGGCGAACAATTGCAGATAGTCGCCACTGGAAGTAATCCCGTATGCGAAGACGCTGGTGATCCAACAAAGACTGGCAACTGTTTGCCCTAGCCATTCGATACACATTACCCTTGCGAGACGAGTTTGAATCGCGGGCGACCTGGTCGTAGATACAGCGGGCGCTTGCACTGCATTCTCATCGTTCCTCTCCGTCAACATACATCACACTCCTCTCCGCAGCAGGACAGATCATCCAGGTACATGCCCCATTGCCGATATTTTTCCAGCTCATCAGCAGGCAGCCCAAGAGACGTCGCAATGGCCTTGGCAACCACAGCGAACCGCTGTCGGAATTTGTAGATAAAACAAAAGACGTGGTTGGCATGACGCACGCCCGGCCCACACAGAAAGAGCCCCGGAGCACGCGTCGACTCATCGTTTTCATTCAGTAGGGGGTAGCCATCGTCGCGTTTTTCGAACAGATCCGCGACGAGCTTGAAGCCTCCGTCAAATCCGCCGGCCAACAGTGGCGGCACAGGTGTCTGGAAAATACGTCCATCCATGGCTGTGATTTCATGCCTATCGCCTGCGAGCGCGACGCGCTCGATCTGAGTGTTAGGAAATAGTTCTACCTGCTCCTCGAACCAGGGCTCTCGCATGCGCTCGAGCGAGAATGTCGATAACGCGATACTGGGGTCGGAGCTCTCGTCCTTCCACGGACAACCTTTGTCAAACAGGCGAACCCGCTTGTCGTAGCACGCCAGGTGATAGGCTGCGTCAACACCACTTTCGTAACCACCGATGACGATGAAGTCGTTTCCTTCAACATGTTCATAGTCGGCGATGGTTGCAGTGTGCTGACAAAGCTCGCTGCCGGTGAACCCGGTGAGGCGCGGGTATTGGAACTCACCGGCTGCCCAAATCACATGCCTGGCATGAATCGTCTCGCTGCCGGTGTCAATGGAAAAACCATTGTCCACCTTTGCGATGCTTGCGACGCTGGTTTTCTCGCGAATTGGCAGTTCAAAATGGTCCGCGACCGATCGAAGGTGCGCTGCGTATTGCCTGCCCGTTGGGTGCTCAACCTCAAGACTGTATGAGGGTGACACACCAATCGCGATCGAGTTCAAATCGAGCATGCCAATCGAATTCGTCGCGAACGACGGAGTGATGAACTGGGTCTCAGCCGGCCACTTGGCAAACGACGATCCAACCGTGTGTCGTTCGATCACGACAAAGTTCTCGATGCCTGCATGCTTGAGGGTGATGGCAACCCCCACACCCGCGGCGCCTCCGCCGATGACAATCGCATCGTATGCCGTCGGATTCGTGTTGTTTGTCATCAATCGTTCAATCATTGATAGATCGCGTTTTACTAAGCATGCTGTTCATCCATGTCCTGATGTTCCCAACTGGGTAGAGGATCATCAAACGTATGCCAAACCTCCGGCCCACCTTGCATCTCGTTATCGGTGACCAACGCCTCATCAAGGCGCGCTTCAACTTCCTGCTGATCCATCTCCGCCCCGATGAAAACGATCTCCTGTCGACAATCCCCGACTTCGTCGTCCCAGTTGTTTTCAATCCACTGACGCGTTTCGGGATCTTCCGGCCAATTCTCTTGTCCGGTCGCCGCAAACCAGTATCCCGCACGGTCGATCTGCAATGACGAGCCGGCTTGCGACCAGACCCCGCAGTAGTGCGGCCGGGTTGCGACCCATAAATAGCCCTTGGATCGCACGACGCCTTTTAGCCCATGTTCGATTGCATTCATCAGGCGCTGGGGGTGAAATGGCTTGCGACGTCGGTAGACGAAGCTGCTTATTCCATACTCTTCGGTTTCCGGTGTATGCTCCCCATTAAGCTCCTTGATCCATCCGGGCATCTGGCTTGCCGTTTCTTCGTCGTAAAGTCGGGTGCCGACCACCTGCGACAAGTCGACATTGCCATGCGAGACACGCAGGATGCGAGCGTCAGGATTCAGATGATGCAGGATGCCTTCAAGACGCTCGGCCTCAGATTGCGAAACCAAGTCGCACTTGTTGATCACGATGACGTTGGCAAACTCGACCTGGTCAGTCAATAGATCCACGATCGTTCGCTGGTCTTCTTCGCCCATGCCCATCTTGCGATCGTTCAGGCTCTGATGACTGTCAAAGTCATGCAGGAAGTTGGCAGCATCAACGACGGTCACCATTGTGTCCACAGCCGAGACGTCACTAAGACTTCGGCCGTCTTCATCGCGAAAGGAGAATGTCGCCGCCACGGGCATCGGCTCACCGATGCCGGTTGATTCGATGAGCAGGTGGTCAAATCGACCTTCCTCGGCTAGCTTGCGGACCTCAACCATCAAGTCTTCACGGAGCGTGCAACAGATGCATCCGTTACTCATCTCAACCATTTTCTCTTCAGTTCGCGACAACGCCGCCCCACCGTCGCGAACCAGGTTGGCGTCGATGTTAACTTCGGACATATCGTTCACAATCACCGCGACACGCAGTCCTTGACGATTATGGAGAATGCGGTTCAGCATCGTCGTTTTTCCAGCGCCGAGAAAACCGGACAGCACAGTGACGGGCAATCGCTTTCCGTTAGCTAGAGACATAAGAGCCATTCCTTTGTGAGGTTTCTGAGTCTGGTCAGTCGTCATATTCGTGGTTGCCAGAGTGTCCCCCGATACCGAATAGCTATACGGGCAAGGCGATTTCCACGCCGATCTTTCTTCGCACAGGTGATTTGTAAGACGTCTCGCCAACATCGATTGGGGCGAAGTCGTACCATTCGCCCCATGTCGTGATCCGTTTGCTTTTAGCTTGTAAACGGTCACCAAATGGTCGTTTTCGGTGCATTGGTAGTCGTAAGTCGACAGATCTCTGGGCTTTGAATTGGCATCTAAAGCACATTAGTTAATGATAATCGGATATTGCAATGATAATTAATTATCATTAATAGGCAAGCTGTGGCGAAAAAAATGTGAATCGTACTCCGGAACACTTGACATATTTGCACAAGTATGCAATTATTTATTTGTGGATATCGACTCGCCTCAACGAATGGCTGATCTGTTGAAAGCACTAGGGGAATTCAACCGCCTATCTCTCGTTTACGAGCTTTGTCAGGCGAATTCACCCCGGAATGCAATGTGTTTGTGCGAATGCTGTGATGTGGACGCATCGGTCGTCTCTCGCCATTTGAAGATATTGGCTCAAGAAGGGGCGATCGACTCGGAACGAAAAGGCCGGGAGCGAATGTACTCGCTTAATAGAACAGAACTTGCGAACAGTTTGCGAGCCCTCGCGGACAAAATCGAAAGGACCAATCATGACGACCGAAAATTGCACGTGTGAATGTGGCGGCCAGGAATGTTGTAAGGAAGGTACATGCAGTTGCTGCAAGGAATCTTGCTGCTGCTAATTGCGGCAACAAGAGGCCTTGTAGCGGGCAATCGTGTTACTTTGAGAACAATGGTGTGTTAGCGATCGTTCGCATGAGATGCCTTCGTTGAAGTTGTGAATTGCATAGAGAATCTGTCTGCATAATTATGCGCACAAATACCCAATGCGGTATACGGAGGTGCGGTTCAACTCCGCAGCAGTAGCAATATACGTCAGGACAGTGCGAGTCAGAGCCAACACCTACGCAAGGTTTTCGTGTCGCGTTAACGTGCCGGTTTGATGTCCTTGGGATTGCGATAAACGGCACGATCGGCGGGTAGATCCTTAGCGGTCACCGGCGGGAATGTGACTTTTCCGGTCGCTGCCCATTCAGCGCCTCGAATCAATGTCTCCTGGAAAGCGACACCTTGCATTGATTTGTGGTCGTGCCCCATGACAGTATGAAATACCCGGCCTTTTCCGTACTTGATGGTCATCAGTACAGGTTCATGTCGGTTGGATCCGCCTTTGGCAAAGCTGGTGGCAAGAACGTTCATATTTTCCGCGGGTCCTCGCAGTCGGTCGTAGAGTTCCTCTTTAACCTGGAGGAATTCCTTGGGCAAGCCTCGCGTGATCGGGTGGTCTTCATCGCGGACGACGACCTTGTACGTCCAAGGCGCGCCGTGGGAGCCACCACGTCCCTTCGACTTATCTCGAACAAATTTGCCATCTTTCCAGTAGACGTAGGGCCCATCTTTCTCGTTACGACCTCCCCAACCACCGAGTCCAATCATCTTGTTGAATTCTTTCCATTTGGGGAAGGAGTTGTCCGCAGCGTGGACCACAACAAGGCTGCCACCCTCTTTCATGTACTTGACGAACGACGCTTTGGTCTTCTCTGGCCACGAACGTCCGTTGTAATTGGAAAGGACAACATCGTATGCCTCAAAGTCGGGGCTGAACTTGGCAATTTCCTCTTTCGTGGAAATCGTGGCGCGCTTGATGTCAAATCGTCCCGTGGCTTCGAGCGTCGCCATCATCACCGGTGAGCATCGTTTCCAATCGTGGTTGTTCTGGCCGTCGATCAACAGAACCTTTATCTTTGCCTTACTTCGGTCGGCGTCAGGGGCTTTCACTTTACGCAAGTTTTTGGCAGCGGTGAGCTTCGTAATTGCGGTCAACTCCAGCTTGCGAAACTCAACTTCGGCGCCCTCTGCCTGTAATGAGATCTGTCCCTCTTTCGCCGTGCACTCGTAGCCATCGTTGACCAGATCGTCGTTGACCCAGACGCGAATCTTGTCACCCAGGCACTCGATGAGCATTGTGTTCCACTCACCAAGCGGCTTTTCACTGCTGTCGGTCAGATTGCGGATATGCCGGGACTGCCCCTGCTTACCGCCCCATTTCTCCGCGGAGCCCGCACGGCGTTTATCCATGTTCGGGACTTTGATGTCCTCATGGATGCACCAGAAGTCCCCGGCGGCCTTGTGTTGCATCTGTACTTCCAGCGATGCGGGGAACATCTTGTACAAGACGCGCGGGCGCTTGCCGTCCGTGTGCACGAGGACACCGCAGTTGCCTGGCTTACCCGCGAAGCGATACTGTACTTCGAGGCGATAGTCCTTGAAAGACTTCTTCGTGATCAGATGTCCACGCGGCACTCCCATGCTCACCAGTTTGCCATCACGAACGATAAAGCTCGGCCTGATGGACGGGTTTTTGTCCGCGTCCGGTACGTCGGCGTACCAGCCATTCAAATTCTTCCCATTGAACAGGGAGACGGTCTTGGTATGCCCTTCGTTGGCCACTGCCGTGTTTGAGGGTGTCGGAATTTGCAGCGCAACTGCGACAACTAAGGCGAAAAACGGAGAATGAGCTTTAATCATGAATCGTTCCTTTCGATTGCGAACGTAAAATCTCGGGGAGATTATACCTCAGGCTGCGACACGATGTTGTATCATCTGCCAATTTGGTCCCATGTCTGACGTATGAGGCGCGCGACAAGCAGCGCGAGGCACATTACTCCCACAGCGGCTTGACCGGGTGGCAGATTCCACTGATGACCGGTCCAAAGTCCGAGGAAGCTAAGAGTAGCCGCGAGGATTGGTGCGAGAATGAATAAGCTTCTTACTTCGCCGCAGATTTGCTTTGCGATCATGACCGGAAGCGCAAGTGCTCCGAAGGCGAACAGGACGCCGGTCGAGCGAACGGCTAATCCAACACTTAGTCCCGCCAAAATCGCCATGGCGACATTCCACCGCAAAACCCGAATGCCGATTGCCGCAGCCATCATGGGATCGGACAGGAGCAGAATCAAAGATCGCATCCGCAACACGGCGGCGATGATCACCCCCACCAGGAGACCCATGAAAAGGTAAAGATCCGTCCATGTCGCCCCCACTACTGAAGAGACCTGGAGGCGTCTGACTTGCTCCATGCCGGCCGGCGCGTGTGCCAGGAAAAGTACGGCCAGCGAACCGGCGGTGACAAATACCCATGCGGTCCGTTCATCACCATCAAGACGACCGCCTTCGGCGCTGTGATTCTCGCGACCCCCCAACATCGTAAACATGGCCGCCACGATAGCGGCCCCGATTACCACCGCGTCACGGCCGCCGGTTCCAAGGGCTCCGTTTACTTGTGAACCAATAAAGAACGCAACGATCGCATACCCCATCAAAGACGTCTGTGCGACCGCGACGGCCATGAAAAGTTGTCGTCGTGCAGTCGCCACAACACCGACGATCGCCAACACTGCGCCGGCAAGTAACGTGAGCGCGTAGGGGCGAAAGAATAGAGGCCAGGATTCAAAGAATGCCATCACGCCTCCGATGTTCTGATTTGCGGGCGACCGTCTTTCCCCATTTCAACCGGTACAGGCACACCGAATGTATTTCCAAGATTCTCGCTTGAGATGACTTCCCTGAGTTCGCCACAGAGAACAGCACCTCCCCAAAAGAGAGCGGCATGTGTGGCGTATTTGGAAACGATGTGAAGGTCATGGGTCACAAAAACAATGGTCACGTCAAAGTTGGTGTGCATGTCTGCCAGAACATTGAGAACGGTTGTAGAGGCCGCTAAATCCAGGCCTGCTGTCGGTTCATCGATGATCAACACACGAGGGTCGCGTACCAGGGCGCGGGCAAGCATCGCTCGTTGTTTCTGCCCGCCCGAAAGTGTCCAGAAATTCTGATGTCGAGAGGCGCCAAGTCCAACGATCTCAAGTACGCGATCGAGTCGTTTGCGGCGATGCTCGCCATGGGTGGAAATCCCGGCAAGTCCTGTGAGGATGAACTCACGTACGGAGGTAGGTAGTACAGGATTTAATTCAAGCCGCTGGGGGACGTAACTCACCCGCCCCTTTTCGAATACCTGGGGATCACGAGTCAGCCGACCGCTTTTGGGACGCAAGGCCCCAAGCATCGCTTTGATCAGCGTGGTCTTGCCTTCGCCATTCGGGCCGAGAAAACACCAGAACTGTCCAGGCTCGATTGACAAGTTGATGTCGTCAAGCACAGGTACCCTTGAATAACCCAGTCGAACACCCGCAAGCTTGACAATGGGCTTGCCGCGTGACTTATCCTCATCGGAAGTAGCCTCACTCAACTTTTCAGGATGCTGTACTGCTGTGATCTGATTCATGACGTCCACTCGTCCATTGATTCGTTCGCTGGTTGCGTGACGACTAGTTGGCGGCCATCGAGCTAAGTGTTTTATATAGCTGCTCAGCGTTGTAATTGATGAAATCCAAATAGGTGTCTGTGCCTGGTCTTCCGCCAGGTTGATTCGCCATGGGCACAATGGTGGATCCGGTCGCCTCAGCGACAAACTTGGGGTGACGAGCATCGAAGTACTGAACCGTCAGTATGGTTTTGCACTTCGATTCTTTCATTTTGGAGATAACCTGCTGTAGGTGTGGTGTTGTAGGAGGCACACCAGGCTCAGGCTCGAGATAGCTAAGCACTCTGATTCCATATCTTCGCGCCAGGTATGGCCAGAGATCGTGATCCCCAACGACCGGCGTATCCGTAAACGGACGCAATTTACCAAGCCATCCCTTCAGAAGATGAGGGTTCTCATTGAGATGCGGGAACGCATCAAATTTGTTAGTCTCGATGGCGATCGCCAGTTCCTCTAACTGAGAGGAATCGGTGTGTTCCGCGACGTGTTCTCCCACCAAAGTAACAATAATGCTTTGCGAGAACTGATCTGCGTTGCGCTTAAACTCTGAAGCCAGATCCGGGCGAAGGTTGGAAAGCTTATCGGCAATGGCTTGGGCGGCTTTTACACCTTCGATCGGGTCAGCCAGATAGTGTGGGTTGTCTTCGGGATGGAAAGACTTTGGAACGCCACGTCCTTCGGGGCCCGCAATGGTGCGCATATTGACCGAAAGATCGAGGTGTCCATCGCCACCCGGCTTCACCTTCGCATTGCCGGCCTGATCCAACATTGCTGGAAGCCAGGCATCCTCCAGTCCCAGCCCGACCACCACGAGAAGCTTGGCTCCAGCAAGAGCGGTCACCATGGAAGGCGTTGCGTTGACCGAATGGGGATCGTCTTCTCCTTTCACGAAACCGGTGACACTGACGTTTGTCCCACCCACGGTTTTCACTAACTCAGCGACGTCGGTCGAACTGACACACACCTTCAGAACATTCGTGCCGCCATTCTTTGGCTCCTCACCGCCACAACCTGCAAGAAGAAGGGGTAGAATCATAAGACCGCATATATTTCGAAGCATCTTTGTTACCTCTGATACGTTTGAATTTGGTTTTCTGGTGAATCAATGGCGATCAGTTGATGAATGTCTTGATGCTGATCTTTGACCTGTTACCCCCCGGATCCTGATCAGCGCCGGCATTCAACCCGCCTGCAACAGCAATCTCCGCCGCTCGGTTACTTGGTCATGCCCGCTCCTGTTTGACTTGCAATGGAGGACTCCTACGGTGTTTTTCTAACTTTAGGAACTGCCAAGCCACACAATTTCTTCCGTGGCGATAGCCTCTGGCCAAGTGGCGGGAAGATTGTCGCCATCTGATTATTCTCGGGCAGGAGTAGACATAACGTGGCATCCTCAAACCGCTTGTCCATCTGGTGAAACACAGTCGTTGCACAGCCCGGAAAGGATTACGTTGTGGTGTTCCATCTTGAAGCCTTCGGGCACCAATCGATCAAAGTCTCCCGGGCTACCTTCTATGTCGAACACTTTCTGGCAACTCACACATTCAAAGTGATGATGATAGGGGCGGTCTGCCAACTCAAAACGCTTTGGTCCATTTGGCAATTCCACGCAGACGAATTCGTTATTACCCACCCCTACCTTAAGGTGGCGATAAACGGTCGCGATGCCAATCCCCAAATCACTAAGGGCTGTCCGCACATCTTCCGCACTCAGTGGACCGACCGCGTTCTCAATTATGTCTCGAATCCGTTGTCGGTATTCGGAGTGGCGCTTCATCAACGGTAATGATAGACTGTTATCACTAAGGCATCAAGAGGGGTTGGAGATGCCCATGTGTTGGCGCGGGGGAATTCGGGAATTGCGGGCTTAGTCAGCGCAATCCTCCGGTTCATCAACCGTATCGAGGACCAACACCAGTCGCGTCTTTCCCATGCCTTCGACTGGCATGGGGCGGTGATACAAAACGGGTGTTGCACTCCTCTGCCATCGGGCGCCGCGAAGCAATACAGGTGAGCCGGTGGGAACTGTGTAGACCTGCCGGAAATTCGTACCGCCTGTCGACATGGCAACGTGCATTTCGGTGCCCCTGTACATACAGACAAGACGCGCTTTAACGTCATCGCTACTGATGTGAAAGTCTTGACAAGCGTTGTCCGCGACCACACCCAACTGAAGCTGGAGAAACGGAGCAGACATAACATCACAAAACATGTTCGCCAAGGCGGCGGCATCGTCCACAAGCATCGCCCGCTCGGCGCAATTCGGCGTGCCCGACACCTCGCATAATTGGAGCAATGTCTCACGCACACGATTCACTGGCAGAATGATGCGTGCCGATGGGAGCTTTATCGGGTCCAACTCATCGATCCAGGACTGAAAGCGTTCCACGGGACACCGTCGCCAGATTGCGGCTGTACAGCTATGAATCAAAGCGAGGCTCTGTGGATCGTCCCCTATGCCAACCCGTGCCGGCACGTTCTCGACAAGTTCTTTCATTGGGCTAGTTCCGTAGGTGATGGGTTAGCTAACGCCGGTTCAGGCGGAAGCCATTGCAAATAGACGGCCAGGAGGTTTGATTCTCCGTGGAGCCGTGGTTGCGCTGCGGGGAGGTTGGATTTAAGTCCATGGCCGGACGCTCGCGTGCGTACCGTCAGATTGCACAGACTCAACCTTCTTGTATCACTTCCAGAGGTTGCCTCATGGCATCCGGGTAAACGCTCTCACGCATCCGTTGATCCGCCCTCACGAACAGGTCGAGATCCTAAGTTAGTGCTGGCTCTTCCACGGAGACCAACTCTCCAGGCTGATCATCGGACATCGTTTCTCTCGGCTGGAAATGGATGACCGACCTGATCGCCTTTCCAGCCTTGAGAAGGTCAAACGCGGTGTTGATCTGGCCGTGCGTCATGTTGTGAGAAATGTAAGGGTCTACACTGAATCCGCCGCCGACCCACTCTTCTACCATGCGGGGTAGCTCGCTCCGGCCCAGAACGCCGCCGAATGCGGTTCCGCGCCAGACCCTTCCGGTAACAAGCTGAAATGGCCTGGTTGAGATTTCCTGCCCAGCGCCGGCAACGCCGATGATCGTGCATTCACCCCACCCCTTATGGCAGGCTTCCAGGGCTGCACGCATCAAGCCAACATTGCCGACGGCTTCAAAGGTGTAGTCCAGACCGCCATTGGTCATCTCAATCAGCACTTCCTGTATCGGTGCATCATGATCCGCAGGATTGATGCATTCCGTTGCTCCAAGAGATTTGGCCAGTTCGAATTTATCCTCATTGATGTCGATACCAATAATCTTCGAAGCACCATTCATGATTGCGCCCTGGATCACGGCCATGCCCACAGCCCCCAGGCCAAAGACGGCAACTGTAGCGCCTTCCTCCACTTTCGCAGTGTTTCGCACCGCGCCCATGCCCGTCGGAACCGCGCAGCCCATCACACATGCTTTAGATAGAGGGGCTTCCTTCGTGATCTTCGAGACTGCGATTTCCGGTAGAACCGTATACTCGCTGAAGGTACTGGTGCCCATGTAGTGGAGAATCTGCTTGCCCTTGTAGGAGAAGCGCGAGGTGCCGTCAGGCATCAGCCCGGCCCCCTGTGTTTTGCGGATCGTCTGGCAGAGATTGGTCTTGCCGGATTTAATGTAGGGGCAGTTCGGGTCTTCAGGTACGTACAGCGGGATCACGTGGTCACCCGGCACGACTGAGGTGACTCCCTTGCCCACGTCCTCGACCACACCGCAACCTTCGTGACCAAGGATGCAGGGAAAGAGCCCTTCCGGATCTTCCCCGGAAAGCGTAAACATATCGGTGTGACAAAGACTTGTCGTTACGATGCGAACGAGAACTTCGCCCTCCTTAGGGCCTTCAAGATCGACATCCTCGATTTCCAAGGGTCGGTTCGCTTCCCATGCGATGGCAGCGCGTGTCTTCATGTTGAATAATCCTTAATTTGAATGTGTATGCGTAATCGCTTCTTGATTAGCAAGCTACTTCGGTTCATTCGTCGATTCGAGGACCAGCTTCCTTGGAGTCCCTCCCTTGTCCTCGCTCGTTAACCCCGCAAAGGCCCCAAGAAGAGCTCCTTTCAACTGGCGAACCCTCGAGTCGCGCCCTTTATTGATAATAATAGATCAATATCAATAAAGCATCAAGCAGATTGGATATTCAGACCTTCAGAGGTCGTCGATGTCCTTTGCTGTTGACGATGACGACTTGTTAATTAACTCAGTACGCTATGTTGCATTTGGAACGGTATGCGCATTGGATTGAATTATGACCCCAAATTCGGGTTGGGTATTGCAGGATAGGTCAATTGAAAGTACGTAGAATTCTTTGAAACACTCTTATTGGCTGATGTGAGGAAATCACCTTGTTGAATAGTATGAGCCGTAAATTCCAAATGGTTTGTTTGTTGCTGTGCGTGTCTGTGTGCCTGTTGCCTAAGGTGGTATTTGGCAACGATCATGACTTGCCGAACATCATTATCATCTATGCGGATGATTTGGGTTACGGCGACCTCTCGTGTTACAACGCAAAAGCGGCGTATAAGACACCGAGACTTGACAAGATGGCGGCCGAAGGTGTTCGGTTTACGGATGCACACAGTCCTTCCACTATTTGTTCGCCATCGCGTTATGGACTGTTTTCCGGTCAGCAGATCTATCGATCAACGGGTAGGGGAGGTGGAGCGTTTGAAGGGCCGGGCGGACCGAGTTATCTGAAACCCGGAACACTTACGCTCGGTGATATGCTAAGGAAAAGAGGATATCGCACGGGTGTGTTTGGGAAGTGGCATGTTGGTCTTACCTGGCGTGATAAGAATGGAAAGCGACTGGGCGGTGGTTTTAAGAATTCCCTACTGATTGATTATGGGAAGAGTACGCCGTTGGTTGACGGTCCTAATGCGCGTGGGTTTGATGAGTCATTCGTAACGCCGAATTGTCCGACGACAGATCCTCTGTATGTCTATATTGAGAATGGCATGGTTCCCATTCCCGCGGATCGCAGGCACAAGCGGGCCAATCTACCTAATCCTGGAGGTAAATGGCGATGGGATAATGATGAGGGATGGATGGCGCCGGGGTATGAATTTGTGAAGGCCGATCTTTTGTTTTATGAAAAGATGCGTAAGTTTGTTGTTGGGCATCGCAAAAAACATGCGGACAAGCCTTTTTTTGCTGTTCTTTCGACTCAAATCTGCCACGCACCAGTCCTGCCGGCGCCACAGTTTAACGGTTCCACCAAGGCAGGGCCTCGAGGTGATTTCGTTAAGCAGTTGGATACGCTGGTGGGACGTGTGTTGGATCTGGTTGCGCAGTTGAAGATCGACGACAATACGTTGATTCTCTTTAACTCGGATAATGGTCCGGAGACGGTGCATGTCGCTTGGATGCGTCAGGATCATAACCATGATCCTGCGGGAGGATGGAGGGGCGTGAAACGTGACGGCTGGGAGGGCGGGCATCGTGTCCCATTCATTGCGCGTTGGCCAAGCCGTATCCCGAAGGGGCTGGTGTCTGATCAGATGACCAGCACCACTGATATCTTTGCAACGCTTGCCTCTGTGATTGGTTATCGACTGCCAGATGACGCTGCGAGAGACAGTTTTGATATGCTTCCCGCGATGCTGGGTAAGCAAGATCGAAAGATATCCATTCGGCCCCACCTTTTGACGCAGAGTTTTAGAGGGGAATTTCAGATTCGCAAGGGCAATTGGAAGTATCTCGACCATCAAGGCTCTGGTGGAAACAATTATGATCGAGGAATAATGGCAAGGTATGCGCTACGAGAGACTGCGCAGGAAGCGCCCGGCCAGCTTTTTGATTTGGCGACTGATCCCGGAGAAACGACCAATCTTTTTTTCAAGGAATCGGCGAAACGTAAGGAGTTGCAGGCATTGCTGAAGAAGCTGAAAAAAAGTGGTCGTAGTGCGCCAAAAGGTCGTGTTCCCATTGGCATCAATAACATTCCACGATTGAAGTAGGGCTTGGGTTGAAGAGCAACTGATTTCACTCCAGTTTTTGCGTTGGGGGCAAACTGGAGTGCGGCTCATTCATAGCATTAGGCATAGGTTTCCGTCGTTCGCCTGTAGACTGATAATGTTGTGCCATCAGTGTAGCATCAAGATGTTTTTGGATTCGGTGAATCGAATTTTGTAGTCAAATTTGTGGGTCGTGTGTATTGGCTGTAGTGTTGCATAGTGGGAATCGGATGATCGTTCGAGGAAAGTTGAGCGTTGTCATGAGAAAGGTCTTCGGGGCTGATTGTTCTGGATGATCATTTTGTTAATGGCGAGCGCACCGGACTGATTCAACGGTCGAGTGCATAAAGCCTGCGGGAGTCGTGTATTTTCGAGTAGAATATTCCGAAGTGGCATGATTGACTTGACTGAGTTTTGATTGACGCCCGTAAGGAAGGCAAGGTATGAGGATAAGGCGGCGAGTCGGCTTGCGTCAATGGATAGGGGGGTTGTTGAGGGGTGATGATCGGCGTATTGATGATGAATGCAGGGGAATCTGGTGTGCGAGGCTTGAGTGTCTTGAGGGGCGATTGATGTTGGACTCGACGGTGGTGTTCAATGAGCTGATGTATCATGCGACGGATGGCGCTGCCGGTGAGGAGGGGAATCAGTGGGTGGAGTTGCATAATCAATCGCTTGTGCGTCAGGATTTGTCGAACTGGAGGTTGTCGGGTGGGGTTGGATTTGGGTTTCCATCGGGTTCGACGATTGAGCCGGGTGGTTTTGTGGTCGTAGCGACGGACCCTGCGGGTTTGGAAGCGTCTGCGGGAATTAGCGGTGTGTTTGGGCCATTGATCGGGAATCTGGCGAATGGTGGTGAAAGAGTCAATTTGCGTAACAACTCGGACCGCTTGATGGATTCGATTGATTACGGTGACAGTGATCCGTGGCCAGTCGAGGCGGATGGTTCGGGCGCAACGCTTGCGAAGCTTGATCCTCAAACTGGATCGGCGGACCCCCGGAATTGGGGTTTTAGTGATCGGGTTGGTGGGACGCCGGGAGGGGCTAATTTTGAGGTTGAGGATCAGTCGCCTATTACGCGCGAAGTGGTAGGGACGTTTGATGAATGGCGGTATGAGGATTCGGGGGTTGATCAGGGAGATGCGTGGCGATTGCCGGGGTTTGATGCTTCGGGCTGGGCGAGTGGTAAGGCGGTGTTCTTTGGTGACGATGGTGGTGAAACGGTAAGTGAGTTTCTCGGGGGAGCGGCGGCTGCGGGGTCGCTTTCGGTGGTGGCGATTACGAACGCGGGGGATTCGGGGATTGACAGCTCGAAGACGTATACACATGCGGTTGATTTCGGCGATGGTGACGCGGCGTTGATCAATGGTGTGCAGTTTTCTGCCGTCAACTCGGGTAATGTTGATGCTGTTGGAAACCTGGATTGGTCCGTCACTTCCGGAGGGCGAAATACGTTTGGGGAGCAGGCCATTGGGTACGTGTCGGCTGATATCCTCGAGCTTTATAACGACTTTGTATTCAATGGTGGAAATCTTCCGGGGGAGACCTCGACGTTGACGTTGTCCGGATTAATACCGGGGAAGAATTACGATACACGCTTGTATGTGAGGCGATTTGGCGTGTCGACGGAACTTCCTCCGGGTGGCCGAACATCGGATATTTCATTTGACACGGATGGGGATGGGGTTGGCGAAGATTCGATCACGATCAATGAAGATAACCCGACCGCTGATCCGCCGGGGCTTGCGACACATGATGATGTTTATGCGATGTCTTATACGTTTACGGCGAATTCCAATACGTTATCGATCACGTTTGATCAGGCGAATTCCAATTTGTCGTGGCATATTTACGGCATGACCAATGAACAGTTGAGCGGGACGAATGTGATCTCGTTTCTTCCCATTACCAGCGATGTCGATTCGGGTATAGATATTGACAAGGTTTACACGCATACCCTGGATTTTGGGACAGGTGACGGTGGGGCTGTGGTGAATGGTGTTGCGTTTACACCCGTATCGACGGCGAACGTGGATGGAATTTCCGGATTTGGTTATTCGGTCGATTCGGGGGCGTGGAGTGATTTCGGCGCGAATGCGACGGGGGTCGTGATGGGTGGTGTGCTGGACGTGTACCAGGATTTTATGTTTAACGGGGGGAACGCAGCCGGTGGTGTCGCGACGCTTACGTTGAGTGATCTGGAGATCGGGAAGAAGTACGACACGCGGGTTTACGTGCGGTCGTTCGGTATTCAGGAGGTTGAATATCCGCTGGGACGATCGTCTCTCATTTCTTTTGATACGAATGATGACGGCGCCGCGGAGGATACGCTGACCATCAATCAGGATAATGCTGCAGGTGGCACTCCAGGTTTGGATGCGCCGGATCGGGCCTATGCCATCTCGTATCGGTTTGTCGCGGACTCGACGACGCTGACGATTGATTTTGAGCAGCAAAACGTCAATCAGTCGTGGCATGTGTACGGGTTGACGAATCAGGTGGTTGGGGAGACGAATGAGGATTTGGAGGCGGTTGGTGTGTTGAACAGCTCTGGGGTGACGGAGTCCGGGGCGTTGATCGGTGTGGGACAAATTGCAACGGGTTGGACGGATGTGGCGACGGGTGATGATCTTTTGGTGATGTTGAATAACCCGGCATGGCTGGCGAACAACTCGACATCGCAGTGGGTCGGTGTGGTTGATAACGGCTCGACGGCTGTGGCGCCGGGCGAATATCGTTTTCGCAAGACATTCGATCTGACGGGATGGAAGGCGGAGACGGTTTCGCTTTCCATGCGTATCGCTGTGGATGACAGTTTGGCGGATGTGTTATTGAATGGTCAGTCACTGGGGATTACAACGGCGGGTTTTGGCGGATTGGCGGGGCCGTTTGAAGTGGTTGGGTTTATGGATGGTATCAACACGCTTGAGTTTGTCTTGAACAATGGCGGGGTTTCGGCAAACCCGAGCGGTTTGCGTGTGGAAATGTCGGGATTTGGGATACGTGATGTGCCGGTAGGGCATGAGTTGGTGACTAGCTTACGCAGTTCGGGTGTTACGGAGGCGGGTGTGGTTCAACCCGTTGGGGCGACGGCCGAAGGGTGGACGAATCTGGATACGGGCGAAGCGTTGTTGGTGATGGCGAACCATCCGGTGTGGTTGGCGAACGATGCGAATTCGACTTGGGTCGGAATCGTTGATGATGGCGTGATCAACGTACCGCCGGGGGAGTATACATTTCGCAAGACCTTTGATTTGACGGGATGGGATGAGACGACGGCTCTATTGAACATGCAGATTGCAGTAGACAATTCCGTGACGGGTGTGTTGCTGAATGGTGTTTCCCTGGGTATTGCGGCGACTGGATTCGGGGCGCTAATAAGTAGTCAGTTTCAGGTCGAGAATGGGTTTGTTGAGGGTGTGAATACGCTTGATTTTGTGGTATCCAATGCGGGGACGGGTGACAATCCTTCAGGATTGCGTGTCCAGATGTCGGCGTTTGCACAGCCCAAGGTCTTGCAGGCGGAAGTGAATGTCGGGCCGACGACGCATTACTTTTTGAATGAATTTGTGTGGGATGGTGATTTGAATGCGGACCTTGAACTTCAGTTAGAGCATTGGGTGGACGACGGTGCCGTATTTTATCTTAACGGTGAAGAGATTTATCGTGTGAATATGCCCGTTGATGATGTCGACTTTAGTACATTAGCTTCGAGTGATCTTGACGCGGAGGGTTTTTCGGAGGTTGTGCGGTTACCGGGCGCCGAGCTTGACGTCGGCTTGAATGTTCTGGGTGTGGAGTTGCATCAGTCAGGAGTGAATGACGATGTTCGGTTTGGGGCGCGATTGTCTGTGAAGGAGGCGCCGCGCCCGGCGGGTGAGACGGCGAACATCGGGTTCAATGAAGTGGATTCTTCCTTATCCGGCGCTTTCTTTGTTGAGTTGCGGAACGAAGATGACATCCCGGTTGATTTACATGGGCTGTTGTTGCGTCGTGGTGAGGTAGAAGGTGACTATGTCTTGCCGGATGTGACGTTGGAGCCGGGCGACCTGTATGTGATTACCGCCGGTGATCTGGGGTATTTACCTGAGGATGGAGATCGGTTGTTCCTGTTGACCGGTGACGGCCAAGTCGTGCTGGATGGCGCTGTGGTGGACGATGAGGTTCGCGGGCGTTCAGCGCGATATGGTGAACGATGGTTATGGCCTGCTGTTGCGACGCCGGGTGTGGAGAATGCGTTTGCGTTTACGGACGATCTGGTGATTAATGAGATTATGTATCACCATCGGGGTGTTCCCGCTCAGGCGGCGGTGACGCGGACGGATAATCTGGTGGCGGCAGATGCGACGTGGTCCTTTGATGAATCCGGTACTGATCTGGGAAGTGCGTGGAAGGAATCGGTTTATCCACCGGCGGATGGATGGGCAAGCGGGCCGGGGTTGTTGGGCTTTGAGACGGCGACGTTGCAGGAACCGATTCTGACAACCCTGATCAATCCGAGTGCCAATAATCCCTTCGTGCAAACGTACTACTTCCGCTCTACTTTCGAGTTTGACGGCAATTTGGGCGGCGGCGAACTGTTCGTCAATCCGATTGTGGATGATGGTGTGATCCTGTATCTGAACGGCCAGGAGATTCATCGGGAGAATTTGCCTGAGACGGGTGTGACGCACAGCACTTCGGCATTGTCAACGGTTGAGCCTGCGATGTTTAGCGGGTTGATTCCCGTGGATGCGGGCTTGCTTGTCACGGGAACCAACGTGCTCGCGGCGGAGGTTCACCAGAGGGAGGTGGGTAGTTCGGATATCGTTTTCGGGGCCACACTTTCGATCATGGAAACGTTGCAGGAAGAGGTTCCGGCTGCGGAATCCGAGGAGGAATGGATCGAGTTGTTCAATCGCGGGTCGGAGGCGATCGATTTGACGGGATGGAAGATTCGCGGCGGGATTGATTTTAATTTTGAGATGGGAACGGTGATTGCGCCGGGCGAGTACGTCATTCTGGCTGAGGATGCGGTGTTGATGGAGTCACTCTACCCGGGTGTTCGCGTTTTGGGTCGGTATGACGGGGGGCTTGGGAACGGTGATGATGAGATTCGTCTGGTGGATGCGTTCAAGAACCCGGCGGACGAGGTGCATTACTTTGACGGCGGGCGATGGGCGGGCGCTGCGGATGGTGGCGGGTCATCCCTGGAATTGCGTGATGCATTTGCGGATAACGCGGCGCCGGAGGCATGGGGGGCAAGCGATGAAGCTGATGGGGCGGCGTGGCAGACGGTCACTTATCGCGGCCCGGCCAGCTCGTTTCCGGGGACCAATGACCCATCGGTGTGGAACGAGTTTCTGTTCCACCTTCTTGATGATGGCGAGTTTCTGATTGATGACATTTCCGTGATCGAGAATCCGGACGGCGCGGCAACGCAGATGATTCAGAATGGGTCGTTTGAGGATTTGAGCGCGTGGCGTGCATTGGGGAATCATCAGTTTGTCGATATTGTCCCGGACCCGGATGATGCGGGGAACAACGTACTTCGCGTGCGGGCAACGGGGGCGGGTGAGCATGTCCACAACCACCTTGAGACGACTTTTGCCAATGGCGAAACGATCGTTAACGGCGGGGATTATGAGATTTCGTATCGGGCCAGATGGTTGTCCGGTTCCAATCAACTGAACACGCGTTTGTATTTCAATCGTCTGTCACGAACGACGTTGCTGGATACCCCCATGCGAAACGGAACGCCTGGGGCGGTGAATAGTATTGCGGAGATGAATATTGGACCTACTTATGACGGGTTCATTCATGGGCCCGCCGTACCCGAGCCTGGTGAGGATGTTACGGTTCGCGTGGCAGCTGAGGATGGGGATGGTGTAGCCGACTTGACGCTGTTTTATGCAATCAATGGAAGTGATGTGTTTTCAAGTGTGGGCATGACCAGTGCGGATGGTGTGAACTATTCGGGTGTGATTCCGGGAGGCAATCCGGGTGACTTGATGCAGTTTTATGTAGAGGGGGTTGATGGCCTTGGAGCGTCTTCAACGTTTCCCGCTGCGGGACGGAATTCCCGGGCGATGTATTTGGTGAATGACGGTCGAACTCCCGGTGATACGCTGGCGGCATTCAGGATATTGTTGCATCCACGTGACGCTGCTGAATTGCGCACAACGACCAATGCCATGACGAATCATCGGTATGGCGCCACGGTGATTTATGGCGATCAGGATGTTTACTATCATGCATCGGCGAGACTGAAAGGCAGCCCGTTCGGACGCCCCAGCAACAGTGCGGGATTCAACCTTCGTTTTGATCCGATGCATCTGTTCCGAGGTGTGCAGGACGGCATGGCACTGGATAACAAAGGACAGGCGGGTGGTCCCGGTGTCAGTCAGCGGGAGCTGGTGTTGAAGCACATGGGGACAAGTGCGGGCGGCGGCATTGCGGGGATGTATGATGATGTGGCGAATATTTTCCTGCCGGGTTATGAGGCTATGTTCAGCAGTCTGGGGATTGATACGAACGGTGTGGGAAGTTGGAGTTCGCTCAATGGGCCTGCGCAGATGTTGATGGCCCGGTACTCGGATGTGTTTCTTGATTCGCAATATGAGAACGGCGGCGACGGGGAGCTGTTTGAATATGAGTTGATTTACTATTCGACCAAAACAGTGGATGGGAATGTGGAATCGCTGAAGCTGCCGCCCGGATTTTTTGATTCCGGTTTCCCGGTGGCCGGCGTTGATCTTGCGGACAAGGGTGATAACGCCGAGGCTTATCGGTGGTATTTCCTGAAGAAAAATCAACGCGCGGAAGATGACTATTCAGCCATCATTGGCATGAACAAGGCGTTCAGTTTGTCCGGCTCGCAATTTGTTGAAACCATCGATACCGTGATTGATGTGGATCAGTGGATGCGAACACTTGCGTTCCAGGCATTGACCGGTATCGGTGACACTTACAACGGCGGTCTGAATCACAATTTCCAATTCTTCGTGAATCCTGAGGATGATCGCGTTGTGGCCATGCCCTGGGACTGGGACTTTACGTTTCAGCAGTCCACGAGTTACTCTCTTTATGGGCAACGTGTCGCATCGGTCGACAAGCTGTTGGATGTACCGGAATTCAAACGCCTGTGGGATGGTCATCTGCTGGATCTGATCAACACGGTGTTTAATACCGAATACCTTGCTGAATGGGTTGAGTTCTTTCAGACGGTGGGTTCGCGAAACGATACGCAGTTTATTATTGACTATGTGAATAACCGAAGTGCATTCGTCCTTCCACGTTTACCCGGACAAATGTCCTTCGACATTACATCCAATGGAGGAGCTGATTTCTCTGTGGATGCTTCATCCGTGATGTTGGATGGGCAAGGTTGGATTGATGTGCGAGAGGTCCGATTGGCTGGTTCCGATGAGGTAATGCCGCTGGAGTTTGTGGGTGGTGAGAATTGGAAACTTCAGTTGCCCCTGGTATTTGGCGATAACGTCTTCGAATTGGAGGCTTATAACCATCAGGGCGAGCTTGTGGGAAATGATTCCATCACCGTGACCTCGACTTCATCGGTGCGTCCTTTGGAGGATTTTTTGCGGATATCGGAGATTGATTTCAATCCTGCTGAGCCGAGTTTGGTGGAGCTGGGGGTTGATCCTGATCTGAATAACGATGATTTTGAGTTTATTGAGGTGGTGAACGTTTCGACGACGGAGACGTTGCAGCTTGAGGGTGTTGC
>JANQQT010000036.1 GCA_028284925.1 Phycisphaeraceae bacterium
CAAGGCCGAGGGGGACGGGTGTGAGGTTGGGGATGAGTGTGCGGGCCTTTGCCATGTTTTCCACGTCGGCAGGAACAGGGGCTGCGCCGTCGAATTGAAGAAAAGGTTTACCATCCTGAAGCAGCGCTTTGACATCGCTCATCATTGAAATCCTTAATGGGTTTGTTGTGGTGAATTTGGGGTGGTCGTGATAATAGGCGGGCGGGGTGTGGCGATCACGCGGGTGGTGTTCAGGAAGTGGTAAAACCGCGTTTGTGGAGGTTTTCGTCTACCTGTGTTCCGTACCAGTGATTATTGGCGAGGGTGGGTTGGACGAAAAGGAGTTGTTCGGCATCGATACCGTATGGGCCTTTGGCGAGGATTTCGGCATTTGATCCGATGGCGAGGGAGGAGCCGATGAGCTTTCGTCCGGCCCAGGGGCCATCGGTCATTTGACCCACGCCGCTGACACCGATGGTGGTGATGTCGTATTTTTGTGCGAGGTTGGCGTAGGATTCGAGCCATAGGTCGCCATAGCCATCGGATCCGGTGTGTTCGGCGTCAACGGCCCATGCTGCGGGAGAAAGGATGAGGCGTGCGCCCATGCGCGCGAGGACATCACCGATGCAATGGGTTTTAGGGAAAAGGTCAGCGCAAACGGCGAGGGCGATAGGGCCAAAGTCGGTTTGGGCGATAGCAAGGCGGTTACCGATCTTGTAAAGATCCTGCGCTATGTCGAGTTCATTGATTTTGCGGTGGTGGAGGACGATGCGGCCATTGGGGTCTATAAGGACGGCAGCGTTGTAGAGGACGTTTTTGGCTCGCTCGGCCAAGCCAACGGCGATGTAGAGATTGTGGGTCTTTGCGAGTGAGGCAATTTGGTCGGTAATGGGGCCGGGGACGGGGTGGGCGAGGTTGCGTGCGGAGGGTGAGGTCCAGCCGCAGTCGAGGCATTCGGGGAGGACGATGATGTTGGCGTTTTGTTCTGCGGCAGACTGGATGGCGTATGCGGCTTGTGCAAGGTTTGCCGTGGGGTCGCCGGAAGCAACTTTAATCTGAGCAAGAGCGATTTTGGGTGACATTTTGTGTACTCGGAAATCCAGAACGAGAGTGTTGACGGGGAATTGTAATGCGCCAACGTGTGGGATGTTGTAAGATACTTTGACTTAACAAACTATTTGAAGGGCACTGATTATGTATGTCAATCGAGTGGGCGTTTTGGGATGGGTCTTTCTATTGTGTGTGGTGGGTGGGGAAGCCGGGCACGTTCAAGCAGCTGAAATTAAGCTGGATACGAAGCGTGGGGATGCGATGATCGCCGCATATTTCAAGTCGCAGGTTTCGGCATTAGAGAAGGCGAATGACTTAACACAATTCAAGACGTTGAAGGATTGGGAGAAGGTACGGGGAAGGTATCGGGCTGAGTTGTTTGACATGCTGGGGTTATCGCCATTGCCGAAGAAGACACCGTTGAAGGCGAAGGTGGTGGGGAGTGTGACGCGTGAAGATATTGTGGTGGAGAAGATTCACTTTCAATCGCAGCCGGGTCTTTATGTAACTGCGAATCTGTATCGGCCCA
Organism: Phycisphaeraceae bacterium; assembly: GCA_028284925.1. Lineage (GTDB taxonomy): Bacteria > Planctomycetota > Phycisphaerae > Phycisphaerales > Zrk34 > JANQQT01. The sequence continues at coordinate 1,559 of JANQQT010000036.1, forward strand.
AGGAAATGAAGGGAAGGGCGCCGGCGATTCTGTATGTATGTGGGCATGGGCGCGTGAAGATAGGTGGTGTGGCGTACGGGAATAAGGTCCACTACCAACATCACGGGGCGTGGTTTGCACGACACGGATATGTTTGTCTTACGATTGATTCCCTGCAGTTGGGCGAGATTGAGGCGACGCATCACGGGACGTATCGATACAACATGTGGTGGTGGAACGCACGGGGGTATTCGCCGGCGGGCGTCGAAGCGTGGAACTGTATTCGAGCGCTGGACTACCTGGAGACACGTAAGGAAGTGGATAAGGCGCGTATAGGCGTGACGGGGCGATCCGGAGGAGGAGCGTATAGCTGGTGGATCGCAGCGCTGGATGACCGGATTAAAGCGGCTGTGCCGGTGGCGGGAATTACGGACTTGAGAAACCATGTGGTGGACGGAGTTGTGGAGGGACATTGTGATTGCATGTTTGTTGTGAATACACGACGGTGGGATTATGCAAAGGTGGCGGCACTGGTGGCTCCGAGGGCGTTACTGATTTCAAACACCGATAAGGACTCGATCTTTCCGTTGGATGGTGTGGTGCGTGTGCACAGGCAGGTGAGGCACATTTATGACTTGTATGGGAAGGGAAAAAGTTTTGGATTGCATATCACGGAGGGGCCTCATAAGGACACGCAGAATTTGCGTGTTCATGCGTTTAACTGGATGAATCGACACCTGAAGGGTGAGGATCCGCTTATTGATAAACCCGCGGTGAAATTTTTTAAGCCTCAGGAGTTGAAGGTGTTTGCGGAGTTGCCGAAGGATGAGCGAAATACGAAAATACATGAGTACTTTGTAGCAGAGGCGGGTCGGCCAAGTATACCGACGGATGAGACGGGGTGGAAGGCAATGCGGGAGAAATGGATGGCGGCATTGAAGCGGGATAGTTTTGGTGGGTTTCCAAAAAGTGATGGGGCGTTGAAATTGAAGAAGGCATTTGATGTGACGAAGGAGGGTGTGAGGTTTGCAGGGTACGACTTTGAAAGCCAGAGTGAAATCTGGTTACGGTTATATGTGGCGCATGGAGAGAAGGTTGAAAAGCCGAATCTGGTTGTTCTGAATGTGTTGGATGAGAAGGGATGGGTGGAATTTCTGAAGATCTATCGGGGTGTGTTTGCGGAGGCATTGAAAGAAGAGGTCACAGTGAAGTCGGATGTTAAGGAATTTGAGCGACATGGACGGATGTTTAAGAACACAAAATGGGTGATGGCGTATCTGGCACCCAGGGGGATCGGACCAACTGTATGGGATCAATCGCTGAAGAAGCAGACGCAGCATCGCCGGCGGTTTATGTTGTTGGGGCAAACTTTGGATGGAATGCGGGTTTATGATGTAAAGCGGGGAACACAGGCGATACGGAAGATTAGGGGTTTGAGAGAGGCAGCATTGTGGTTGCAGGGAGAGCGTTACGCCGCAGGGATTGCGCTCTATGCATCGTTATTGGAGAAGGATATCAAGCGATTGGATTTGTGGGGATTGCCGACGTCGCATCGGATTGGACCAATCTTTTTGAATGTGTCGAAGTATCTGGATATGCCCGCGGCTGTGGCGATGGCGGCGGAGCGGTCGAATGTAAGAATTTATACAGAACATGGATCGGCATGGGATTATGTTCGCGGCGTGGGTAAGGCATTGAATTGGCCGAAGAAGAAGTTTCAGGTTCGGAAGCCGACGATAAAAGAGGGAAAGTAGAGCGTCACACTCGTCACTGTGAAGATAAAATATATTGACACGGACAGGTGTGCGAGTCGATAGATTTAGTGATGCGAAGAATTGGGCAACCTTTGAAGCGAAATCCGGAGGTCGTGGGATGACGTATCCTGATGATGCGCGAGGCGGTATTGGAAGGAACGGAGCTGGAGGTTTATCCGACGAAGGTCTTGCTGGATGGGGCGAGTTTCGCTCCTAACCGCACAGGGCATTCTGGCGGAGGCGAAGAATGGTTGCAAGTCTGGAGTGTTCAGAATTCGAGCGACGACCTGCAGCAAAGAGAAAGAACCGAAATGCCTGGAATTTGAAGGCCCAGGTTTGAGACGAAAATCGCCACTGCTTTGGCAAACGGCGAAGGAACAAGCTCCCGGCTGGGCACGTTATCGCACACCGATTGAGATGATGGACGGCATGGCGTAGAGTGGACTGCGACCGGGACGCAGAAGTCTGGCGGAAATGGTAACGGTGTTCTTGGAGGGAGTATTCTTACCCCAAGCGAGTGCGACGCGGTAGGTGTAACCCACGGCCGCATCCGAGCCGGCTCGGGAGAACAAACCTGCGGGGTAGCGCCAGACTTTTACAGGTTCGGCGCGTGCCAGTTCGGTCGCGCTGATCTTGCCATCGTACATGAGGAGTTCGATCACGCCGGCCTGCAATTTTACTGCGAGCGGCTTATCCGTCCTGAAGAGATTAACGCTGACGTTGATGCCGTCCGGTCCGGGTTTGTCATCCAGATTGACGGCGGCGGGCAAGGCGCGGAGGATGACAGCGTCGACGCGGGGTACAGGGGCGGTGGATGAAACACCAATCGTCTCGGCTTTTTTCGGATTAGCAGTGGAAGGATTGGTTGGATCTTTCGGGCGTTGCGTTAGCGTGGGCTTGACCGTGTTCCCATTCGGTGATTGATCAACCTTTCCGCCGCAGCCAGCTAAGGTCAAAAGAAGACACAAGATTATGGCGGGGAAGAGGCGATTCACTTGGCTCGCTCCAGTTTGGGCTTGTCCGATCCGGCGTTTGATCCGGATTCCGAACCAGCCTGGACGTCGAGGTTAATATATCGCGTTCCGTTGGACTTGGCACGTCCTTTGTCGGAATTGCTTACTTTCCGATGGGTATCGACCTTGATGTCTTTGGTGTTCAGGCGTTTGGGAGCGGGTTTCATATCAAAACTGACGCGTCGTGAGGACTTGGAGGTATCTGCCTTGGTATCGGCTGTAGCAGTTCGGGCTTTGGCATTGACAGATGAAGTAGACTTGAGCGGGCTAAGATAGAAGGGTACGCGTGGTTTGAGCATGTCTACTGTATATTCGTTGAATTTGGCGTCAGCGTTCTTTTTGGGTTTGGCGTTGGAACTGGCGTCCTTATTGCCCTTGTCTTCCTTATTGGCGGGTTCATCAGGGTCAACGCGTCCTTTGCTTTTGTCCTTGTATCGATCAATTTCATCCTTGGTTGCGGCATCGGCTTCCTTGACATCGCGGAGAATGCGGGGTGTGAGAATAATAAGCAGTTCAGTGCGCTCCTTGGTGACGCTGGTACTTTTGAAGAGCGAGCCGAAGAGGGGTAGGTCGGAGATGACGGGGACTCTGTCCTCGATGGTCTGATCGGTGGTGGTGATGAGGCCGCCGATGACAATGGTGTGCCCGTCCTGCACGGTGACGGTGGTTTCAGCCGATCGATTGTTGACGATGATGGCGTTGACCGAATCGGAGATGCGGACCGTGGAATCAGCGATGGAACTAATTTCAGGATTGACATCCATGTGGATGAAGCCGTCGTCCGTCAGTCGGGCGGTGACGGTAAGGATGATACCGACATCCTCGTACTGGATGGTGTTGACGGTATTGCCCTCATCGGTAATCTGACTGTTGGTGATAAAGGGGACACGCTGGCCGACGTTGATGGTGGCTTCCTGGTTGTCGGAAGCGAGGATCTGCGGGCGAGAGAGGATTTCGAGCTTACCGGTGGATTGCAAAGCGCGGATGAAGAAACTGAGGTCACCACCTGTGACGGAGACACCGAGACCGCCGAACTGTTGAATCGCCTGTTGTACGCCGAAGTCGGTACCGGCGACGATGGTGGAATCGCCGATCTGCTCGGTATATTGCCATTCGAAGCCGAGATCCTTGCTGTTGGAAAGGGCGACTTCGGCTAGAGTGACCTGAACGAGTACCTGTGGTTTGGGTTCATCGAGCTTGGAAATGAGATCATCGATCTCCTTGAAGTATCGTGGGCTGGCGGATACGAGGAGCGTGTTGGAGGTTTCCTCGGCGACGATCGATACCTCACGTTCCAGCAGGCGCTGGGCGGCGCCGACGCCATCGGCTCCGAGCGACTGCTGAATGGCGGCGCGTTCCTGATCGAGGAAGGCTCGGAGGGCAGTTTGAATATCGACCGCCTGGGCGTGACGCAAACGATAGATGTGTGCGGTACGTTCCTGAGCCGGTGTGGCGTCGAGCTGGTTGATCATGTTGGAACAGAGGTCGACGTATTTGGGCGTCCCACCGACGATGAGGCTGTTGGTTCGTGTGTCCACGGTAACGGTCAAGGCGTATTCCTCAGCGGAACCGACGACGGCGGACGGACTGCCTTTCTTGCCGGTCACCGGTGAGACGAGGGTATAACGGATGGCTCGTTTGTCCGTGTTGGCGGTTGTCGCTTCGAGTTTGAAAACCTGTTGGATAATCGTCGCCATCTGTGCGGCGTCGGCGTTCTTGAGGTTGTACACGCGAATCTCCGCTTCACGTGGACTGGTTTCGTCAAGTCCCTTAATCAGCTTGGCGAGCATGGGCATGTAATCGACCGGTGCCGAGACAACGAGGGAGTTGGTCCGCTCATCCGGAGTGATAAGGACGCCTTCCTGCAAGGCTCGCAAGGCGACCTTCTTGCCCTTGCCGGAATCCGCAATGTATTGCAGAAGCGTCTGCCGGTTGCTGGTGATGCCGGATGGCTCATTAGGTTTGGTCGTGAGTGTGTCGGTCAAAACCTGGGCGAGATCCGCGGCCTCGGCGTTCTCCAGAGTGAAGACCTTGATCTCGGCAACACGGGTTACGGTCGGACTATCCAGTTGAGCCACGAGGTCACCGATGCGCTGGAGATCAGCAGGACCACCGGTAACAACGATCGCATTGACGCGTTCATCTACGGAGACAACCACACCGGTGTTGGCATTGGCACCCTCCGCAGAATAAAGGTTTCGCACGGTGGCGGCGATGAGGTTGGCATCGGCCTTCTTGAGAGGGAATACCTTGGTGGAGCGTTTCATTTTGTCGGGCTTGGCATCGAGCTTCTTAACAAGCCCTTCGAGCAAACGCATGTCTTCCGCCGCGGCACCAACGATGAGGGCATTGGCGCGTGAATCAGCAAGGATGGTCACGGCGTCCTTGGTCTGGCCCCGCGCAACGCGCTGATCGAAAAGTTGCTGGAGGGTGGGCTGAAGCGTGGCGGCGGTAGCCTGGGCGAGAGAGAAGATGCGGAACTCGCTCGCGGGAGCAGTATCCACAACATCAAGCTTCTTAACCATCGCTTCAACGGCGGCAAAACTC
>JANQQT010000041.1 GCA_028284925.1 Phycisphaeraceae bacterium
CTCTAACCCCCTTTTCTACAACACTTTACACTCAACCGCACCACCACCCCCAACAGTCGCCCCCAAATTCCGTGGGCGCACAAATGATTCGCTATTCGCCCCAAAAACACCCCCTTTCCCCTCGTTTCGCCCCATTTACACACCAAAATCACACCCATTTTTCCCGCTTCACCCCGTTTCGCACACCCTTTTTCACCCCCCACACCCCATTTGTCAATACAATTTTGAATTAACACTGGCCAAAATGTAAACATATTCACCCAGATCAGCATTGACATTTCTACCCCAAAAGTCAACACATTTCAAACACGCCCACCGCCGACATCCCCAACCTCAAAAATTCTCCCGCACAGCCCCCATCACGCCCGAATCTTATCCACCCCCCTAACCTCCCGACGCACAGGCCCCAACCGCCTCGAAACACCCATCCCCCTCAACATCGTGTTATAAACATCCAGCCCCTCCGCCCCCACATCCATAATCTCACCCGTCTTAAATCGCCCATTAGCCCCCGTAATCGCATGAAACACACCCGAAAGCTCACGCCTCACATTCGAATGCCGCCCATCCCCCGACTCCGTCGAAATCGTAATCATCGAATTCTCCAGAATCGTCTTCCCGTTCACTTCCTTCGAATCCGCCCCGTCCAGCCGCTTCAGGAAATACGCCACCTCCCGCATCTTCATATGCGCATGCCACCTCAACGCCTCATTCCGCTTCTTCTCATTAAACTTATGCCACCACTCATGGCTGCATCCCTGATCCCCCGATCGCCGCAACTGCTTGGAATCATTAAACTTAAATCGTGTCTTACCCCCATACTTATAATCCCCCGTCAACCGGATCCGCTCACCCGCCGCCAAGAACGTCAGCGAACCAAAACGCACACGATCCGTCTGAATCGCCAACGCATACAAATCCGCCATCAACCGCCACTCTCCCGTCAATTCCTCTAATGTAATATCAATTCCCTGCCCATTCGGGTCCGCCGCTCCCCCATGCTTCAACCTCGACTTCTCAGGCCTCGCAGGCGTCCTCGGATCACGCATCAGCAACGCCCTCAACTCATACTCCCGAATCCGCTCCAGATGCTCCGTAATCCTCGCTCGCGACGCCTTCCCAAGCGTCGAACTCTTACCCGTATATTCCTTGTATTGCCCCACCACCGAGTCCAAAACGCTCTTTTTAAGCCTCTGGCGACGCTTATCCACCGCATTATCCGGCACCTGCACATCCCCAAACACCCGCTTGAACAAATCACGCGGCCGCTCCTGCATCGTCGCCGCAACCGTCCCATCCTCGTTATAACTATGCACATACCGGCTCAATCGACTCCGCCTGAAATACGTCCCCCCAATCAGCGTCGGAACCATCCCGGGCGGCATCCCCTTCGGATGCACCGCCCGCCGAACCACCTGATCAATCGAAGGCCCCCCCGATTTCGCCTCACCATCAGGAGGCTCTGCCGTAAACGCCCCCGATGCCCCGTCAAAATGCGCGTTGATACCCCGCTCATCACACCGAACCTGATCCACATTGCGCATGATCAGCAACTTATCACTCAACGGCTTCAACGGCTCCAAAACCCCCGCAAACCCCTCCGTCTGCAACGGCGCAGGAATCCCCAACCCGAAAAACACATTGAAAGCACGCGTCGGAACCGTATTAGTCGGCGCAGCAAGTACGGACGAGACCAACATCTCCTCCAAAAGCGGCAGACCGATCGTCGCTCCGCCAAGCCCCTTAAACATGGTCCGCCGACTGATTCGCGTCTTACTCATGGTCGAGTCTCCATTACCCGCCTTATGCCGTTCAAAACATCATCGCCGTGATTCAGTTTGCACCTTCTGAACAAGATCACTCATAATAATGGCAGTTATAACGCTCTGATACGTTCCGCCTCGCGCCATCGCCGCCTTATGTATTGTATCGAGTGTCGGAATATCTTTCTTGACAATCGGTCTTCCCAGTGAAAATTGCGTCATCTTCCAGGTAATCGTCTCCGCGACACGAGAACTGCCCGCCAACAGGTCCATCAACTGACCCGATGTCGTAAACGCGATAGCCTTCTTGCTCCCCGGAAAAAGCACCTCACCATCCTCGCGTAACCGATTACCGTGCCGGTCCTTTTCCTGATAAGCGCCGACACCATCGAACTTCTCAAGCCCGAACGCAAGCGGCTCAAACTTGCTGTGACACGAACCGCAGGATTGATCTTTAATGCGCTCAATCGACACACCCCGATTCGACAACCCCGGCTTGGCGGGAACCGGTGTCGTATCAAGCCCCGGCGGCGGATCATCAACTTTGCCCCGCAGGATATCGTGAAGAACGAATAACCCACGAGCGACCATCGACGCCTCATTTCCCCCAATCGTTAGCGTACTCCCCTGCGTCAGCAGACCGCCTCGACTGGGAATTCCCGTCAGGTCATACCGCGCAAAATCAGATTTCTGCGGAGTAATCCCGTAATGCCTCGCAAGCCGGGGTGTGAGATAGGTGATTTGCGCATTAAAAAGAGCGGAAAGCGGCTTCTCCTGCTTCCACACCACATTCTCAAAAAAAGCGGTCGTCTCACGACGCATGTCAATCGCAAGTTGACCATTCCATTTAGGATAATGCTTCCGATCAGGTCGCAGGTTCTCGAGTCGTTCCAAATTAAGCCATTCATGAATGAACTGAATGGACTGCTCTACGGCTCGTGGATCGTTGAGCATCCGCCCAATCTGGGCACGAACTTTCCGGACGTCGGCTAAATCACCCGCTCCCGCCGCGTCAAGCAACTTCCGATCCGGCGGCGCCCCCCAAAGAATATAACTCATGCGAGATGCAAGTTCATACCCGGTCACCCGCCGGGGCTTCCCATCGCCCGCCTGATTCTCAATTCGGTAAATAAACCGCGGAGCCTGCAGCATCGCTTCAACAATGTAGGATACTGCTTCAGAAAAACTACCACCTTCCTTCGCGACCGCTTTGGAAATCGTAAGGTACGTCCCAATCTCACTCTCGTTAACAGGCCCTCGCAATAGCCATCGCCCCATACCCTTGATAATCGTTCGCATATTCGCATCACTGAATTGACGACTCTTGGAATACACCGAAGCAAACTTCTGAACATCCATCCGTTGGACAATAAGTTGCGCAAGTCGAGCATATGCTTCAACGTGCCCAAGATCGACGTTCAGGTTATAAGCCGTGTTGCTGAACCCATCAGCCCGAAGGTCACGCGGAAGAAGTTTGCGCGCATCCGCAGCAATATCCACACCGACCGTATGACGAACCGTCCGAATATACTGACGAACCGTTAGCCGCTGTATCCAGTTCTCCCCCTTAGGCCGATCAGGCGCATAGTCGGCCCTCGCGATGGTCGTTCCGGACCAGATCGCCCCCGATTTGATCCAGTCATGAAGAAGTTGCTTCTCACCGCGTGAAAGAGGAGGACGATCCTTGGGCATATCATCAAAATCCACCGATTCCCAAAGAAGACTCGACTCCGGATCACCCGGAACGATGGCCGGACCGTCCTTCCCACCCTTCAGCGCCGCCACCTTACGCGAAAGATCGAGCTGACCTTTCCGCGATTTCCAACCATGACACTCAAGACACTGACGAGCAAGAAGCGGAGCAATCTTCGTCTCAAAGTGTTTGATAGCGGCGGGCGTCGCCACAAAGGACTTTGGATCAATCTTGGGCTTCGCCGCCATACGTGTGGGCGGCGCAAAGACACCGGCCCCCGCGCGATAATTCTGCTCAATCTCCTTCTGCGACAGGCCGCGACCATAGAGCGCGACAAGATAATACGTCCCGCGCCACGGACGGTCATGGGATAGTTCATTGGCCAGCGCAAGATGAAAACGCCCATCCCAGTTGGAGGCCTTGCCGCCCAAAGTCCGTCTGCCCCGCAATTGACCATTGATGTATAACATCGCCCGCCCGCGCCGATCATAGGTATAAACAACGTGAGTAAGCCTCGTGTCGAGTGACCGGCTTGGTGAGCTAATGGAAGGCATCCCATTCTTGCTGGATTTCGTCGAGCGCAATCGCGCATCAAATCGATCGCCATCCTGACCAAGCGTGAAATTACGGTTACTCGAGTCGCGCGAGATCGTAACAATACGTGCCGGGCCCGACTGGTTTCGACTCGCAGGCTTGATCCACGCCTCGACCGTAAGTTGATTGGATTGACGAACAGACTGATTCAGCCGCGAAGCATTGCCGTCTGATCGAATGATCGTCTTGCCCCGAATTTCCAAAGCCCCTTTCGCCCTGCGAACAGCACTCGAGCTGGCAATGCGAAGATGGATCGGCTTGGCCACGCCCGAGCGGTCATAGACGGTGGCCCCTTTCGTCGAGGCAAAATCATAAAAGGCAATAAGACCATTGGTAACACGTGGCGTTGATTCCGTCTTGACCGATTTTGACGGCTTCTCCTGCTGAGCGTGAGCGAACGACTGGCCCCCCTGATAAACCTCGGAAACACAGAGCAGCGAGAAAGCGAAAACTCCCAGCCCCCATAACCAGTAGGCAATTTTCATGACAATTCTCTCGATTAAAGATAACGCAGCCACAGTGCCATAGCGCACCACTGGGATATTGCACCTGCCCGAAGGCAAAGTTACACCAGTTTAGCAGAATTCACAGTGACGGGTGGAGGACGACTGGAATCGTCAACATGCGAATACGCAGATTACGGCGTCATGAAAAACCATACGAAAACTGCATGTCAATAAACATCGCGTTGATAACGATTGGTTTGCGCCATTTCAGTAACGTACCGGTCAGCCTGTTCGAATGACATGCCGCCATGCTCTGCAACAATCGATCGGAGCGCGAAATCAACATCCTTAGCCATTCTGGATGCATCACCGCAAACATAAAAGTGTGCCCCGCGTTTCAGCCAGCGCCAAAGGTCCGCCCCCTGTTCAACCATGCGATTCTGCACGTAGATCTTCTCCTCCTGATCCCTTGAAAACGCAAGGTCCAGACGATTCAAAAGACCATCCGCCTGAAAAGAGGTCAGTTCCCTCTCATACAGAAAATCCGTGGCATGCCGTTGGTCGCCGAAAAAGAGCCAGTTATCACCCTCGGCTTCGTTGATCTTTCTTTCCTGCAGGAATGCACGGAACGGAGCGATACCCGTCCCCGGACCGACCATGATCATTGGCGTTGCCTTATCTTCAGGAGGTGCAAACCCGTGAGACTTCTGAACAAAGACACGCACGCGGTCCCCAAGCTCAACACGTTCGGCAAAATACGTCGACGCAACGCCACGACGAGGTCGACCGTTAAGTTCATACCGAACCACACCAACCGTAAGGTGAACTTCATCAGGAAACATCTTTTGCGATGAGCTGATCGAATAAAGACGCGGCTGCAGCGCGGGCATGACCGTCGCAACATCAACCGGCTTAGGACGGGCCGACGGAAACTGCATCAGCAAATCCCACAGGTCAAGTTTCTCAAGAGCATCGTCGTCTGCGGCCAGCGCACGCAGGGCCTCAGCTTCATCCTTCGACGTGGCACAGTCCGCCAGAAGATTCGCCTGCAAATCAGTGGCAACCGTGATCGTAAAATACCATTCAAGAGCCTCCCGGAAAGGAACAAGTTTGCCGTTGGGTACACGGACCGGTTCGTTCCCGGTCGCACCCAGCGTGTTGAGAAGACCATCAACGTGCTCAAGACAATTACGTGGGTACACCCCAAGACTATCGCCGACATCATACGTCATACCCGAACCTGTAAGGTCTAACGCAACAAAACGCGTATCCTTGGCGGCCCCTTCCCGATTAAGCGTATTCACCGCAAGAAGCGCAGCCGGAAAAGGATTCTGGCGATCATACGCTTCGTTCGGATCCTGACCATCCGCCTCAGAACCACTCTGCCCAGCGACAATAAGCGACGTCATACCATCCGATGACGTACCGTTCGCCTCAGCGCCAATCTCATCCGCACAGGACTTAACAATCGACTTCAGCATCCTGGACGTTTCCTTCCCACCGGGCACACATTTAGATAGATCCGCCTCCGCCCCTTGCGCAATCGCATCCGAATACGTTCTGCACATATAGCCGCATGCCCCGCAATCCATCTGCGCCATGGCCGCCATAAGCTTGTCCCGCGCCGGACGATCCTCGGTGAGTGCCATACGCTCATCAATCGGCAGAGTATCATCATGCCAAGGCCAGTCCGTCTCTTCCTCCACAACCGTCCCCGCGCTTGCTGATTGATCCTGTTGTGGAACGGGAGACTCGGCACTACGCGAAAGCATCCCCGCAAAAAAACCGTTCAGCCACGCACGTTGGGCGGCATTAAACGGTGCAGTCTCGGGTAGAAGTGGAACGGTCATAGCGTCATTCCTTTTCACGGGCACGCCGCCGCCTGCGGAAGATTCCCGAAAAGCTCACGCAACTGTTCCGGATCATGCCGGCGGGCAAATTCAACAAACGGCTCTTTCTCATCACGTCGATGCACAAGGTATCCCCGCAGGATTCGCTCCACCGTTTGCGGAGCTTCCGTATGGGTGACATCCGTGTAGATTTCAGACCCAATCCCCTGGTTCTCCCCATAACCCCCGCCGATATGAATGTTGTACCCTTCTGCAACCTCATCATCAACATCAATATTCGTACCGATCAGACCGATGTCGCCAATGTAATGCTGGGCACATGAGTGATGACAACCCGTCACATGGATGTTGACCGGTTGATCGAGCTGGATCTGGGATTCGACATACTCGGCAATCTGAATGGCATGCTGCTTCGTATCCGATGCCGCAAACTTACATCCCCCATTCCCGGTACACGCCACAAGCCCGGCCCGAACATTATTCGTTCGCCAGTCAAGACCGGCGGATTCAATTTCCGCCTTCACCGCATCAAGATCAGCGTCATCAATATCGGTGATGAGAAGGTTCTGCCAGACCGTCAGACGAATTTCACCACGCCCATACCGGTCCGCAGTGTCGGCAAGAAATCGCATCTGATCCGTCGTGAGTTTTCCCACAGGCGTCACAACCCCAATGTAGCTCTTGCCCGGCTGAGATTGTGCATGCACACCGAGATGCGCAAGCGGCTCGGAAGGAATACGATGTGAACACGCATCAAGTTCCCACGGAATCAGTTCATCCTCAAGATGCTTCCTGACCTCATCGATAAACCTTTCAAATCCCCAATCGTCAAGAACATACTTAAGCCTCGCCTTGTTCCGATTCGTACGATCGCCGCTCTCAATAAAGACACGGATAATGGCATCCGCAACTTTGACCGCATCATCCGGTCGAACCATATACCCGGTATCACGCGTAAAATCGCGATGCCCTGTGATTCCGCCCAGCTCAAGGCGAAAGTAAACGCCCGGTTCCACGCCGTCTACCCCGTCCTCAATCGCAACCGCGGCAAAACCTACATCATTCGTATCCGCCAGGCTCGATATCGAACCCCCGCCGTCAAACGCAATATTAAACTTGCGCGGCAGACCGTAAAGTTCTCCGTGGTTAAGAATGTGATGATGCATATCCCGCGCAAATCGGCGTGTATCGATAAGTTCATCCGGATCAATACCCGCCGTCGGACTTCCCGTAATATTCCGAATGTTATCCCCCCCCGATCCCTTGATAGTCACACCAAGCTCCTGCAACCCCGTAAGCACATCCGGAGCATGCCCCGCCTCAATCTCGCGAATCTGAAGATTGGCCCGCGTCGTAACATGCGTATACCCGCCGCCAAATTGGTCCGCAACATCAGCGATACCGCGAAACTGGTACGTCGGCAAAATACCGCCGGGAAAACGAAGACGACACATAAAACTGTTCTGGGCCGGCGCCACAAAGAACAACCCGTGAAATTTGTAAAGGAAAACATCCGTCCCCTTAGGAAACCTCTCCGCCGCAGCGTTTTCCCTGATCTCATCCCATGAGTCAAATGGATTCTTCTCCCGCTTGGCGACTTCTTCCTTGCAGAGTTTGCCGCCCGCCGCGATAGTCGCATCCTGAGCCTTCCGATGAATGTCCGCAGACCCGCCAACCGTTACGGCAGCCGTACCGCCCGAATCCTGTAATACAGGCAACGCAAGCGATTGCGCCGACTGCGCAACCCCCGCGCCGGCAATAAACCCCGCAAGATATTCCTTCTGTTCATCGGTGAAAGGTGCATCCATCCTGCCTATTCCTCCTCGTCAACATCGGTGTAGTGCACATTGCGTATCGCCACCGCACAAGCCTTATAACTCGGCTGTCGAGAATACGGATCAAAGTCCGCACGCGTCAGACGATTCACCGTCTCGTAATGCATCGGAATAAAAATCTGGCCCGGCCGAACCGTATTCGTCAGAAAAGACTTCGCTCGAATACGATGACGACGCGATTCAACAATGATCGTCTTGCCGTGCTCAATCTCAAATCGCTCGCCATCGGCATGATTGATCTCCACATAAATCGATTGGGGATAAAGCTTCCGCAGAATGGCCGATTTCCCCGTACGCGTCTGCGTATGCCACTGCGACGCCGTGCCTCTACCAGTCAGCAGAACCAATGGATACTTCATATCAGGTGGTTCGGGCATCGGCTTCGGTTGGTCAAAACAAAATCGCGCCTTGCCATCCGCATGGTAAAAACGCCCATCTTCAAAAAGACGCCGTTCCTGCGCATCATCGCCGGATTCCGACCTGTAAGGCCACTGAATACCACCGTTCTGATCCAGCATCTCATAGCCCCCGATACCAGTGAAATCGCAAGGTTGGTTCCTGGACAATTCCCTCAAGGACTCAAACACATCCGCCGGATCATTCCATTCGGAGAACAGCTCGTCGCATCCCCAGTAATGCGCGACAAGCTTGAAAATATGGAAATCCGCCATGGCCTGACCGGGCGGCGCAGCAACACGCTTAAGCGGTCCAATCCGACGTTCCGAGTTGATAAACGTCCCTTCCTTCTCCCCCCATCCCGCCGCCGGCAAAACAAGATCCGCCTGAGCTGCCGTCTCCGTACTGTGGTACATGTCCTGAACGACCAGGAAGTCCAGCTTATCAAGCATCGCACGCGCATGCTTCTGGTTGATCCAGGAGTGCACTGTATTCGTCGCGATAATCCACAGCCCCTTGATCTTATCAAGCGCAATCCCTTCGATAATCTGGTCGTACGCCCAACCATTCTGATCAGGAATACGCCTTGCATCGATATTCAGGATGTCCGCAACCGTTTGCCGATCCGACTCATGGGTAAAGTCACGCCCGCCAAGCAGGTTCGTCGTATTGCTGAAAAGACGCGACCCCATCGCATTGCACTGCCCCGTAATCGAATTCGCACCCGTACCCGGTTGACCAATATTCCCCGTCATCAACGCAATATTAATGATGGCCTGCGCAACACGCACCCCCTCATAACTCTGGTTCACACCCATCGTCCACCAGAACGACACGCGCTCACCCCTACCAATCATTTCCGCAATACGACGAATCTCATCCGCGGGAATCCCGGAGACTTCCTCCGCCCGTTCCAGCGTAAAGGTCTCCAGATGCGCCGCAAATAAGTCAAAGTCATGCGTGTGACTCCGAACAAATTCCTCGTCAACCAGCCCCTGTCCAATCAACTCGCGCGCCATCGCATAAAGCAGCGTAAGGTCACTCTTGGGGTTAATAGGAAGATGATTGCTCGCCGCAATCGCCGTCTCCGTCTTGCGCGGATCAATAACAACAATCCGAGGATCATTCGGATTCCTCAGAACCCGCTCCCACATGATCGGATGCGCAATGCACGGATTCGCTCCGATAAACACCAACACATCCGACGCCTCAAAATCCGCATACGTATAAGGCGGCGCATCAAACCCAAACGCCTGCTTATACGCCACCACCGAGGTAGCCATGCACTGCCGCGTATTGCCATCCCCATGCCTGATCCCCATGCCGAATTTGGCGAGCGATCCCAGAAAAGCCATCTCCTCAGTAGGAATTTGCCCCGTACTGATAAAGGCAAGTGAATCCGGCCCGTGTTTCGCTTGAATGGACTTGAATTCATCAACAAAAGTCCTCATCGCCCGATCCCAGTCGACCGGTTCAAGCTTACCGGAAGGCTTTCGCAGGTAAGGCTGGGTCGCACGATCATCCGCCTTAAGAACTTCAAGAGCTTCCCAACCCTTCGGGCACGCCATGCCCAGGTTAACCGGATACTCCGTGGCGGGCGTCATCCCAACAGCCCGCTGATCCTTCAAATGAACATTCAGCCCGCAACCCGTGGAACAAAACCCGCAAACCATCGTCGTCGTCGCATCGGGAACCCGTGCTTCAGGCAATCGACCCAGCCCATGTCCCCCGTTGGCAAGTCGCAGCGCCGATGTAAGTTTACCTTCATGTTGACGAACAATATTCTTGACCGCTTTAATCACATCACACCTCCCGGCATCTTGGGGGAAACCACAGCAGTGAAAAACAGATACCGTTCCGATAGCTCACCCAGAAGATTAAGAACAACCATAAGACAGACAAGCGTGATGATAAACAGCTCTGAGAACGACGCCCCGCTCGCCGAGATCTGATTCCCTAACAACAGCGCCGGAACCACAATCCCGCCAAGGATGCCAAACGCAAACCTCCGCAACGTCACACCAATAAGCGGCCCGGACATAAGGATCGCCGTGCGTTTCATCGGCGTGAATCGACGATCTCTAAGATGAACGAACGCCGTCGCTTCATAAAGCAGCTTCACCGTCGACGCAACGATCACCGCAACACAAAGCCCATAACCCCAGTCCTGCATCACCGATTGCACCGTCGGCTCACCCGAACCCATACCCACAAACAAAGACGTCAGGCACGCAAGCGGCAACCCCAAAACCAGCATCGAGAGTGCAAACTTCGTTCCCGTCATCGTAATGTTCCAGAACACACGCCGCGTGTCATGGTAAATCATCGCCGAACTGAATACACCGACAACACCCGTGACAACCGCCGAAATCCCAAGCATATCGCCCAACCCCTCATGCTTAGGCAAAAACCACATCACCCCGGCATAAGCAGCCGCAAGCTTCGCAAACACACCAAAAGCAACAATCTCACGGCTCAACCACGACTTCCGCAGCCCAATCATCGCGCGAAAAGCATAAAGCGGACGCCCCAGATGAAGCGTCGCCGCCCCAAGAGCCACCAGCCCCAACGCAACCGCGCTGATCGAATGAATCGGCCGAATCAGCTGAAACACCCCGTCACCAACCAGCCCCGTCAGAAACTGCTCAACAAGCATCGCCCCAACGCTCATCTGCGTCAGCACCAGCATAATCACCAGCGATGTATGCGCATGCTCAGGCTGAACCTCATAAAGGTCAGCCGGCTGCACATCCTTTCGATCAGCGTTCACACCTTTGAACACCGTCGTCGGATACGTGTAATCCGGACTCGGCGCGCCGGCAACAAACTCGCGCCCCTCTCCGCGTGCAATCGCATCCTGCCGATCAACCACCTGAATGCGGATCGCCTCGTTGGGACACGACTGCACGCACGCCGGCGCTTCCCCCACACTCAGACGATCACTGCACATATCACACTTACGAACGATGCCCAGCGACTTGTTGTATTTCGGAACATCGTAAGGACACTTAAGAATACAGTACTGACACCCGATGCACTGGTCATCCAGGTGTTTCACAATCCCGGTAATCGGATCCTTGTCATAAGCGTTGACCGGGCAGCCGTCCAGACACGCCGGCTCAACACAGTGATGACACGCCGATGTCACATGTTGCAACACCGGCTCCGCAGACCCTCCGCCAATCAGAAGCCCCACATCACGCCATGCTTCATGCTCATCCAAACCATTCAGATGATGACACGCAACCACGCACGCCTTGCATCCCGAGCACGCATCCAGATCCACTTCAAAAGCATATTGCTGATCCTCCCCTGGCGTCACCATGGGGATCAGATCACGGTAATACTTCGCCTGAGCGGGAATCCCGCTCTCGTGCACCTGGCTGAACTGCTCAACAGCCGTAAGTTCCGTCTGCCGATCCAGCATCTGCTGGATCATCTGCTTGCCGTCAGGTTTCTTATCTGAATTCGTCGTCGCGTGTTGGATCATGTCTGTCGGAACAACTTCTGTCTCCTAAGTGGATACAACGGTACAGGCGCCATTAGGCGGGAACCGGCGTGCCGGATTGAGCTTCCGCAAGACGCGCCTCAAGATCACGACGGGCTTCAGTTTCAACACTCGGCTTGAACCGCACCAAAAACGTCAGGAATGAACAGACCGTCACGATCATGCCGACAATAAGAAAGGCTTCGGGCCATTCAAGACCCGTAAGCTCTTTCTTGAAAAGGAACATGCTTGCCACCGCCCCCGCATTACCCCCGGCGCCCACAATACCCGCAACCGCACCAAGCGATTTACGATTCACAAAAGGCACAACCGAAAAGGTAGCGCCCTCCGCCATCTGAACAAAGATCGAAAAGATAATCAGCGAAACGATAATAAACGGAATCATCGTCATCTGCGAAAAGAGCATCAACGCCAGCCCCTCAAAGAACAGGGCGATAAACAGCCACATCACACGCCCCCGCAATCCCCACTTCAATCCAAATCGGTCACCAAAAATACCACCCAGCGTACGGGCAAAAATGTTCATCAAACCAAACAAACCCGCAATAAGTCCCGCCGTACTCAGGTCCATCCCGAAATAGTCGGCAAAATACAACGCCGCCTTACTGTTGACAAGAAGCTCAATCCCAAAGCACGCTCCATACAAAACAAACAAAACCCATACGCGATAGTCCGCACAGGCCGATAGGAAATTACCCGTAACCTTGTTCCCTTCCTCCATCTCGCCCCTCTCTCGAAGTTCCTGGAAGTTCCCATCAGGAGCATCCTGCGTAAAGAAGTAATACCCCAATCCGGTGATAAGAAGCATCACGCCCGGCACCGCCATCGCCCAGCGCCACGCCATAAACTTATCCCCCACCATCGCCAGCGCCCCCAGGAATATCAGCGGCATAACCATCTGCGTAACACCGCCCCCAAGATTACCCCACCCCGCTGTAGTTGCATTCGCCGTCCCTACACAATTCGGTGCGAACATAATCGACGTGTGATACTGCGTAATCACGAACGATGCGCCAATCGCACCAATCGCCATACGCATCAGAAGAAACGACTCATAAGATGTCGAAAGACCAATCAGCATCACCGGAATCGAGCCGATCACAAGCAATCCGCTGTACGCCAGACGCGGACCAATTCGATCACACAGCCAACCAATGAACAGTCGCATAATGATCGTACTGGCAACAGCCAGCATATTGGTCGTGACAACCTGATCCGTCGTAATATTCAGGTCCTCACGAATAATTTTCAGCATCGGGGCAACGCCGAACCATCCGAAAAAACAAAGAAAAAACGCGAACCACGTCATATGAAAGGTTCGCATCTGCGGAGTCGACAGACTGAATAGCTTAATCTTGGTCGCCTTGTTCTTAAAATCCATTGTCGGTATTCCTTGTTCACTACCCTGGGCGCAAATCGCCGAACCTCAATTCACGCAATGTCCGCCCGCAATAACCGCGCTCCGCCACATTCCCATGCCGCGAACAGGACATCGCCAAAATCACCTTGAAGTCACACCAGACTTCGCTCAACTGCGAACTGGAAATCAGTTGACCTGATGCGAAATACACATCAACCCGCCTACAGTCCAATTCACTGCCTAATCAAAACGCAATCCCAAACATGAATGATTCAATCGCAAACGTCGTGCCAGAAATGACGCGCTAGCCCCGCAATAACATATTGCCTAACCAACCGGCAGAATCCTGCTATGAATGACGGAATGCGCAAAAGATACCCAACCGCTCGTGCTGGATTTATGAGCAGTGTGATAAATGGGTGTTCAGTATGGTCGCGTAAGACACAAAATTGACAGACAGATATTCCCACCACCTGTTTTTCCCTACACCTCCACCCCACCCACCACCTCCAACAAATCAACCACACCCCCGGAATTTTCCACACCCCCGGAACTCCCCAAACCTCCCGCCCCTCCACCATTTCCGGGGACACCCTCAACAATTCCCTCCGTCCGCGCCCCCTCCGGCACAACAACCTCATCAAAACCCTTCCCAAACGCATCCAACAACCAATCACGATCCACCAAATCCACATCATCATCCCCATCGAAATCCGCCCAAACCGCATAAGGCGGCTCACTACCACCCCCCGGAACCTCACCCAACGCCGGCAGGAACAACCCCAGATCCGCAAAACCCACCACACCATCATTATCAAAATCAAACACCACGCCACGCGTCTCCACATCCGCCGTCTTCGCCTCAAAATCCGTCGGCACAAAACCCAAACCCGCCACCTCAAACGCATAAGGCACAGCATCCCGATCCAAACCCGTATCAAAAGGCCCGAACTCCCCACCCACACCATCAATCGGAGCCTGCGACCCAAACAACACACGACCCAGCATCACATACTCATCATCACCCAATTCGCTTGACAACGTCCCCGCCGACAAAACCACCTCACCCTCCACCAAATCCACACTCTCCACCCGATCCTCCGTAAAATTCACACCAAACTCCACACCCAGAGCCGTCGCATACAAAGGATCAAACTCCAACGTCACACCCCCCGAAAGGATCGCAGGCCCGTCCCCACTCACCTGCGAAGACTTCACCCAAATCTCCACCGCATACTCATTCCCAAAACCCTCACGAACCCAAAAATCATCCGGCTCACCCCCCGGAACCAACGGCAAATCCGTCAAGGGAATACCCACAGACACCTGCCCCGCACTCGGAACATTCCGCGGCGCCACAATCACATCCACCTCCACACCAATCCCCACAAACCCCGGCGTACCGTTCGCCTCATACGATGCCCGCCAGTTATCCGCATCCGAATAATCCCCCTCCGTATCAATCACCTCCAGCGACGCCCC
>JANQQT010000055.1 GCA_028284925.1 Phycisphaeraceae bacterium
GGCGGACCACAGCAACCACTACCAGTACGGCCGATTCAACCCCCGCTCGCTGGTCGATCCCTTGGGTCTCGCAGCAGGGGACCTCCCGCCGGAACCGCCCGGATACGACCCGGACACCTGGCCCCACGAGAAGAATCCGAAAGGCAGGGATGTGGTCACCGATCCAGAGACTGGGAAGACCTGGACCGCCCATCCTGAAGATCGAAGTCACTGGCGGCACTGGGACGTACAGACACCTAAAGGCGAGCAAAGCCGCTGGCCCGAGAAGAGCAAGAAGCCTTGGCCGAGCCAGAAGAAGCCCCCTTATGGAGATCAATCCCCCGAGGACCCCAGCGGCGACAAGCCTCCAATCGATCTACCCGGAGATACCGAGAAGCGGAACATGGAATGCCCGGAGCCTCCTCCTCCTCTTCCCTACCCCTTCCGCCAACCCCCTCCAATCGACGCTTCTCCGCTCTCTCACGTATATATTCATCCAGCGTCCGCCTCCCGGAATACGCCTTGCGCACCCGATGAATACGCCAGAACAAGTACCCGCCCGCAACAATCATAACGCCCAAAATCAGCGGCGCGTTCCATCCTCCACCCGATTGCCCCGGCCCCTGAATAAACATCTGCTGACCCACAAATACCAGATAAGGCTTGCGCCCCCCGGAACTCGACGGCAACATCAAGCGCTTATAAAAACGCCCCACCAGGCGAACACGCGAACCCGTCTGCCTCGTCAGATCATCGTGCATCTCCAAAACCGCTCGATCCGTCCGCGGAGGTTCAATCAAAAATACCAGTACATTATCCCGATTCGTCGTTTCTTGATACGACTTATTAGGCCGAATCAACACCGTCACCGCACGAACACCCTCCCATTTCTGATTCGTGATCTTCATCCTTTCCGCATCGAGTAACGTCTGAAACTTCCCCTCGATCACAAACGCATCACCCCGAAACTCACTCGGCGACGCCCAGATTGCATCATAACTCGGCTCCACCCCACCTTTCGGCGCCGGCGACGCCCAGCCATCCGCATCCTCCAGTAACATGTTCAACGCCGCTTCATCGTATCGATCATCATCATCCCGCACCCCCGCCAGCAATTCCCTTTGCCGTGCATTCAACTTGGGTATCAGATCCCGCCGACTCTCATCCTTCGGTCCCGTCAACTTCGCCCCCCGCCCTACAAATACAAGATTCCCCTCCCCATCCTGCCGTGGGATACGTTTATAAAACCGCCCCACCAACTCAATCTTCTGATCGGATTTATCAATGCGATCCAACGCGGTCTGCTCATATTCAAAAGGCTCCGTGAGATATACATGCAGGATATCCCGCTCCTTAAAAAACACCGCATCCGGATCTTCCCCAACCTGAACCTTGAATCCCACCACACCCGGTCGCCCCTGCACGCCACCCGGGATCAAACTCCGCAATACACCCCGTATCAAAAACAGTTTCCCACGATACTCCCCCGGTGTCTTGTGAATCGCCCCATAATCCGGAATCATCGCCCCGCTCTGCGTATCAGGCCAACCCACTGCATGATCAATCAACGCCTCTATTCCCGCGCCCTCCAACGCACCACCGTCATCCACCACACCCGCCAATGCCTTCTTCTCCGCATCACTCAGCTCCGGTATTCCCCCACCTTCCCCCAACGCCACAGATACAAGAAAAAACCCCAACAACAAACTGACTCGCACAAACTTAAACATGATGTATTCTACGCCTCCGTTGCCCCAAATGGCACACCCTTCATCCTTTGACGATCCAAACACAAATCAGTTCATACGAATCAACACACAGCGCCCTCGACAAGCCCAACCCAAAGGCTATACTATGAGCCTCCACGAAATCACCATACACCAAAGTGATTTCATTCGCCCGGGTGGCGGAATTGGCAGACGCGCAGCGTTGAGGTCGCTGTGGGAGTTAAATCCCGTGCTGGTTCGACTCCAGTCCCGGGCATTCGATCGGGAATACCGCCAATCATTCCCTCAAATGCTTAAAAAGCCGAGCAACACGCTCGGCTTTTTGCTTTTACATTCCCTTCACAAAACCACACACACACCCACCCACAAATCCACTAACATCAATCAACCAACCCACTAACACCAAGGCCTGCCTTATGTCCCAACCCTTCACCAATCTGTTCTCGATCATCACCGCTCTCACCTTGCTTCATTCCGCCGGCATGGCAAACGCTCAGCCGCGCCCTCTCACCGCAACCCCCAAAACCCTTGCCAAAGACGCTCGCGAACTTATCAACAAACTTCAAAACGTCAAAACCACAAAACGCCACAAGTTCCAACTCCGCGATGACAAAAACGCCGGCATGGACTGCCTCAAGGTCTTCCAACCCAAACCCCGCGGCCCCATCTACGGCGTCTATCACAGCACCTCTCGTCGCGTCTTTCACCTGTACCTCGCCGTTGCCGACCCCAGCCTCACCAAATGGCGCCGCCTCACAACACTCGACACCCACGCCTCACAACCCACCATCCACATCACCAAAACCGGAGCCTGCATCCTCGCCTACGAAAGCGATGCACCAAACTCCGCCTGGGTTAGAATCCGCTACTACCCCAACCTCAAAGCACTGACCGCCTCAAAGTTTTCACATCAATTCGACATTCCCAGAACTCTCGCCCCAACCGCAGAAGGCACGCCCAGTTTCGAATCCGTCCAAATCAAAAACAATAACCCTACCTCCTCCATAATCAAACTCCGATTCCACTTCTTCAAACGCGTCTACGTCGACCAACTCGCCGAAGGAACCCTCACCAACTTCAAGTCCTGGAAAGCCGCCCCTCTCAACCAACTCAACAAAGCCTTCACCTCCCTCGGCGCACGCGGTAACATCGGCGACCGCGACCTCTTCACCTGGCGTGGCAAAACCTATTACCTCCAGGAAGTCCAGTTCAAACGACTCGACTGGTCCACCTGGCGTACCTTCCTCTGCGATGCACACGGGGCGCCCATTAAACAACTCTCCATCAAAACCCCCAACCAATCCACCGCCTTCTCCAACTCCACCGCCACACCCATCATCGCCCCCGACGGGACGCGTCACCTCATCGTCACCCACTTCATCCACTCCAAAGGCTCCGGCAAAAACGAACCCGGCCAGCTCCTTTACATCATCAACGAAAAGTAACCTACACACCTTACAACCCAATTAAAAAAAGCCCGCCAACTGACGGGCCTTTCTCAATCACAAAATCAAACACCCCTACCCACGATTACTTATGCACGTCATGGCACGCCTTACAATTCACCGCCTTTTTCAACGCCGCCGACGAACCACCCTTACCCGCCGCAACACTTTCCGCAGCCGCAATCAAACGATCGCACAACTTCTTCCAACTCTTCGCATCACCTTTCGGCGGCTTGAGCTTCGCCATCGCCTTATACAATTTCACCAACTCAGCCTTCTCCGCCGCCGATGCCTGCCCCTTCAATACCTTCTTCACCAACGCCGTCTTCCCCTTATGGCCCTTCTTCATCACATCACTGATCGTCAGCGACTTCGTCTCCTTCTTCGCCGCCACGACAACGCTGCCCACAAAAAGGCCCGCGGTCAACATACCCACCATTAAAACTGCTACATATCTGCTCATCGTCATTACTCCGAAGTAGTCTGACAATTTCAAAACATGGTCGCCCCTATGCCGCCGAGTAACTCACCCGGTCACGACCGTACATTCATTCTAGCAAATCCCCACTCCCAACGACGCCGGTAATCCCACGATTGCATCCAATTCTAACACCCACTCAAATCTCCGGTGCAGGCCACGGCCCCCCCGCTCCTCCGTCCCAATCCCCTCTACCCAATTTCTCCAACGCCTCCTCAGCCCCCTCAGCAAAGTCAACCAAACCCCGATACTGCTCCCGTACAAACCCTTCCCTAACCGCATGATCTAAAAAAGTCCTGATATGCCCGTAATACCCACCAACATCCAAAACCACACACCGCTTCTGATGAATATTCAGTTGTGACCACGTCAGCACCTCAAACAATTCCTCCAGCGTCCCCAACCCACCCGGCAACGCAATAAACCCCTTCGACAACTCGGCCATCAATGCCTTACGCTCGTGCATGGACCCTACCACATGCAACTTGCTCAACCCCATGTGCGCCACTTCCACCTTGTTCAACGCCTCCGGGATCACACCCACCACCTCCCCCCCAACTTCCATCGCCGCATCAGCCACCACACCCATCAACCCCACCGAACCGCCTCCAAATACCAATCGAATTCCCTTCTCACCCAACATCCTCCCTAGCTCCTTCGCAGCCTTCTTATACCCTTCATCCCCACCAAGTTGCGACCCACAAAACACGCATACGCTATCCATATAACAAACTTTCTTCTTTAAGTATTCACCTGATCGACACCTGAGCCAACCGTAGGACGCTCAATCCCCAACGCCATTTGGCACGCGCTCGTCATCCCCGGCACTACCCGCAGTCACCTTCGGCGTCACACAACTCTCATCAAAACGGCAAAGATCGGAATACACACTCCCTACTTTTCCAACCTCTTAATATAAACATTCGCAAACTGCACCCGATCCCCATGATGCTGCAAGGCAATCGGCCCCTTCTTCTTCACGCCCGGCAAACGCGCCTCCTTAATCACCACCTTCCCGTTCAATTCCACCGTCAGCCGCTCACCCACCATCGTAATAACAAAACGATTCCACTTACCCAACGGCGCATCCGCCTTCACACGTGGCGTAACCCCCTTCCTCACCTCTGTCGACTGCTTACCGTCATTCCGATACCCATACACTTCACCCGAACCAATAGGCCAACACCAGATATTCACCTGACTCTTCGATGACCCCCTCAGATAAATCCCGCTGTCCCCTGCATCCATCACTTCCACCGTCTTACGCTTCCCATCCTTATCCAACGCATAAGTTCCATCTTTCAAAACAACCGGCCGCCGTCGCGTCACAGCCTTCCCATTCAATCGCCAATCCACAATCAACACAAAATCCCCATACGCCTCCTTCGTCCACAAGTGCTTATCCTTCGCCTCACTCTTGCCGTCATAATCCAGAATCCAGTCCCGCGATCGCCAGTGCCCCTCATGCCCCTTCTCCGCCCGCCATCCCGTCAAATCCCGCCCGTTATACAAGCTCACAAAACCTTCATCCTTACTCGCCACATCCGCCCCTTTCGCCCCCGTCGATGGCAACTCCTTAATCCGAATGTTCCGAAAGTGAACCTCCGACCCCTCCGACTCCAGACAGATATACCCCTTACGAGGCGTGGACTTCGTCCCGCCAGAAACCACCTTCCCATTCACCGCCAATTTGATCACACCATTTTGGCAGACCACTCGATAATGATTCCACTGCCCAGCCGGCTTACACCGCCACTCGCTCGGCAGGCATCGCATCGCCCCGAACGGATGCGGCCGATCAGGCTTAAACCGTGCCCCGTGAATCGCAAACACATCACCATGACTCGTATAACTCTTCGTATTTCGACCATCCAGAATCTGTACCTCAATCGACCGCGAAAACGGCACACCCCGAGAGGTAATCGCATCCGCCCACACAAACAACCCCGCATTCCCCTTCGGCTTAATGTGCTTCCACTCCAGCTCCAGCACAAAATTCTCATACATCCGGTCCGTCCGCATCACGCCCGTCGGCTTACCACTGCACACAATCATCCCCTCCCGCACCTTCCACGTCGCATCCGAACAATTCACATTCACCCACCCCTTCAAATCTTTACCATTAAACAAATCCACAAAACCCGCCTCTTGACCCCCAACCTTCGTCTTCTCTGCCAGGCAAATCCCAACCCAACTCCCAAACACCATCACCCCCGTGACCAATACCAACGCTACCCACTTATTGCCTCGCATGCCTGCTACTCCTGTTAGCAAAGTTCTTACAAAAGTACGATAATCTCCCACGCTGATCGCTCGCAAGTCCATTACGTCATATATTCGGATCATACCAATTCAATCCCACCAAAAATACCAAATGGATGAATTCATCAAGTTACCACCCAGGGCGGAAATACTCGCACATCCCTGTTCGACAAGATCATGACAATACAAAAACTGCTCCATCGCTAATGCCATGGCCGCCTCATCACTGCTTGGGGGACAACCTACATTTGCCTCCAACAAATCACAACCAATCACAAGTATCTTGGCCTTATACTTCGCCTCCCAATATCGCCAGATTGCACAATGGATCTCAGGCCCCGGACATTCGTTTCCCCCACCAAAGTTAAGTACGGCTAGAATCTTCCAATTGCGATCCACATGAACCCTTATAGCCAACACCCTTTTCTTTACGTCGCCCGTAATCGGATTTGGCGAAAGCGTGTATAGCAAAGGGGGACGCTTCACTTCGCCAACCCACTCACCCAGTAAATTCTCAACACTCATGCCACGCTCGGATTCAAACTTCCTACACCTGTCTTCGAACCACGCCTCAACATCAACGTCCTCCGATTTCCTTACGATCTCATCCAACGATACCTTCCTCTCTTCAATCTGAAAATCCAGACGATCCCGCAACTCCAGTGGTCCACACAACAGCGTTCTTTCGTCAGAGTCCAATTCACTCACCACCGTGTCTAAAGCTCTATTCCCATCCAGTTCAAAAATTTCCATATTGCCTCCAAACACCTGCGTACCGTCGAAAACAACGAACAAGCAACTGCCGGATCCTAACACAAATGAGGACGGACAATGGGTAACAGGTCCGCGCAACCCGTTGACCCGCAGCCAGCCCAGTCCGACTCGTTTTAACTTTCCGATTCTCGAGTCCTACCCCAATCTCGTCCGAGAAAGCGTCCTAACCAATCCCTGGCGTCTTTGTCTTCCCCGACAAAGACTTTCTTTCTTCGGGGTCCATCCACTATATAAGGGCCAACGTGAACAACGATCGTTATCACCAGTGTTGACCGCCTTCTGCAGGATAAGCGAGACTTGCCCGCGTACGATCATCTTATTTCGTCGCAACCCAAATAAGCTAAATGTTACTTTGATTTGCTCTTCCCCCAATCGCAATGACCAGCCGCCGAAGAGATGATAGGTAAAAAAACAAATCAGGATGAGCTCCGCCACCCAGAACAATGACGCAAACCAAGGTGAAACGGGTTCACCAAAAATGGACGTATCTCCATAAAACACATCAAGAATCATGATCCAACAGAATGTCGACCAGACGCTCAAAATCATCAGCACAAACGGAATGGCCGCCCAGAACCGGGGCTGCTTATACCGTATCAAGTACCGACCTCTGCCGCACGAATAAACCTCGAACCCCTTAGGGGCTTCAATCCCTGCCCTCAATCCACCATAATCGGTAATCTCCACGCGAATTTATGCTCCTGAACTATTCTTCTTGACATCGTCCAAACCTGTTATCCACTCGCACTTTAAGCTCAGACAATAACTTTAGATGAAATGAATTTGGACTCATCCATCCCACCACTTGCCCATCACATTATCCTAACAATGGCAATCGAGTTTCCGGCACACCATCCCGGTTGATCACCCTGGCTCGTGCCGGAGATTCTGTGTCATTAACCAAGACCTTTGACCTGATCATCGATGCGTTTCATGTTTTCACCGACGAGAACATCGAGTTTCCAGATGTCATATTCGTGGTTTTTGTGGTTTTTGTAGATGACTTTTTTTGCGAACGTCATAAATCTTTCGTTCTCGATCCCTGAGATCGAGTTCTTGTACGACTTTTCCTTGCGTATAATGGTATGTCATTGTTTTGCGCGAGACCTCGCGCTATGTCTTCAAGTCTCTTGGCATGACCGTCCTGGCTTTGCTTTCGACGATTGAGAACGGATTAACGAATTTGTTGTGCGACATGGATCTGTCGCTGGGTGGGATGGCGAGCTCGGCCGTTGGCTGCGCACCACGCTCTCCGAGGTAATGGCATAGCCATCCAGTTCCACGAACGCAGAATCCGTACTGTCCTTTCTCGCTTACTTCAGATACTTGGGGATCTTTTTGGTCGCCATGATGCGGCTCCTTTCTAGGCGAAACGTATCAGATGATACGTTTTCAAACTTGGCTAGAGCCGCACCGTCACGACGGCGGGTATGTGTAAGTAATACATTCAGCGCGTTTTATGTCAATGCCCCCCGAAGGACTCGAACCTTCAACCCGCTGGTTAAGAGCCAGCTGCTCTGCCAATTGAGCTAGAGGGGCGGTGAGAAGAGATTTTACCATCGACCGTAATAAGGTCAAACCCATCGATTTACTATGCACCCGTCAATCGAAGGATAAGGGGCAGCAAGCCACGAGCAATCCAAAATCCCGACCAAATTCAATGAATTCTAACCTGCAATGCTGGCCAATTTCACCGTCTCGTATTATGATGCATGCATCATGTCTGACTCGAAGAATCTCGACCCGGAATTGCTTGAAATTTTTGTTTGTCCGGTAACGCGCAGCCCACTTCACAAAGAAGGGGAATACCTCATCGGAGAAATCGGCGGATTGAAGTATCCGATTCGCGACGGTATTCCCGTTCTACTCGCGGGCGAAGCGGAATTACCTGAGGGTTTCGATTCCCTGGACGAATTTCGTCAGAAATACAGTGGTTAAATCGAGCGACAACCCTATGCTCGACGCCACCGTTTTCAACGACAAAATTCAACCAAGCCTTACAATCTTGACGAAGCTTCTTACGTTCACTCTATGACAATCGCACACTTTACCCCACCCCGTCGTCTTCTTCATTAAACCGATTCTCCGCCAAAGATGACAACGCTCCAATCATCTCTTTTGCATCAGGCCCCTTCGCTTCAATTCTCAGCTCGGTCCCGCATGTCGCCGCCAGCATCATTACTTGCATGATCGACTTGCCGTCAAATCTTTCTTCCCCCTTCTCAATCACGACGGACGCCTTATACCGATTGAGAAGATCCACCATCGCCATCGCCGGACGTGCGTGCAAACCGTTACGATTCTGAATCGTAATGGTTGCACTAACATTTTCCGTCGATGACGCCACCGATTACTCCACTTTTTGCATCACAGTCCTGCGGCACGCGATGTGCTGATTTGAAAGGCTCAACCCTGCAACTGATGTGTATCGGCCTCATGGATTAACTCTTCAATTTCCTGTACGGTCTCTGCCTGACGCAAAAACCGACGAAAAGTATCTTTCTGGAGATTCCGAAAAATATTCTCCATCGCCTGAAGATGCTCATCAGGCTTGTCCGCCGGACTGGCCAGCAGAACGATACTATAAACCGGCTGCTTGTCCAGAGCATTAAAATCCACTCCCACGCTGCTGTTTCCAATCGTAGCTACCATACTCTTGATCGAATCATGCTTCA
Organism: Phycisphaeraceae bacterium; assembly: GCA_028284925.1. Classification (GTDB taxonomy): domain Bacteria; phylum Planctomycetota; class Phycisphaerae; order Phycisphaerales; family Zrk34; genus JANQQT01. The sequence goes on from JANQQT010000055.1 coordinate 9,341, forward strand.
CGTGCGGAACGGCGACACCTTTCCCGAAACCGGTGGAACCATGTTTCTCGCGATCAATGATCTGTTCGATCAGTACATCCCGTTCCTTCGCCACAAGTGCCCCTGCTTCAATCAGCCCTTCAATCAACTCAATAATGACCTCATCACGTTGATCAGACTTCAGATTAGGTACAATGGCATTGGTCTCAATGAAATCAGCAAGTTTCATTCCGAATTTCCCTTGTGTCAATTCGCCAAATCCAGCAGGACAATCTCAGGCCGGATATTTCAGCGTAGATGTTTTCGATTACGAAGCTTTTCCTTGTGATCCGTAAGTTGACGTTCCGCCTTGTCTACAATTCCGTCTATCCCCGCATAAACGTCCTCAGATTTATGACGGGCTACGAATGGATCGCGATGTTCCACGTCCAAAATGACCTCAACCTCAAATTCCCGGTCGTGTTGTGCCACAAGCACCTGAATCTCCTGAATTCGGTCAAAATACCGGTGTAACTTCTCCGTCTTCTTCTCCGCATACTCGTGAATTGGATCCGTGATATCAATATTCCTGCCAACGATCTTAAATTGCATAGCAACCCACACTCCTATCCACCCCATAGCCCTGCAATTCTAGCCTCACGAGTCGCTCCGTTCCTGACTCGACGTTTCGATCGTTTTCTGCTCTGTTCCACTCGCCCCAGCATCTTTCAAAGCACCTGTTATCAACTGCGACTCCGGCACAATCACACCACCACTTACCGTAAAGCGAAGCGCATCATCTATCGATATCGGAAGATCAATCGTATCCCTCTTGGGAACGGTTATCACATAACCCGTAAACGGTGTCGGAGACGATGGCACAAACACCGTATAACACGACTCATTCGCCTCCGCTTGGATCGTAGACAGCGTATCACCTGTTACCAATCCAACTGACCATAAACCCTTTCGGGGATACTCCACAGCCACTACGTTACTAAATTGCACCGGCTTCTCGCCACCACCAAACAAGAACTCCACCACCTGCTTCACGTGAGGATATACAGACTTAAACAAAGGAATGCGTCTTAGGAATAACTCGCCTCGTCGATAAATCCGTCTCCCGAAAATACTCCCAAACAGCCAACCCGCCAGGTAAATCAGAATGATTGCAATGATCAAGCCGATAAGGTTCATCACTTTCCAGCTTCCTACACGGGCCGTATTCCACCACCGCAATACCTTCTCCTGGCTTACCTTGTGCTTAACCCAATCGGGATCACTTCCCAGAGCAACGAACCTTTGCTTCAATTCCTCGTCATTTTGAAGCGTTGTGTTTCGGTAATTGTCAATCTCCTCGTCATTCGGTTCAAATGAATCACCGCTCAGCAAGATTAATTCCCGAACCCCCGCATTGATCGGCGCCGCAATATTGACTTCGACAAAGGAGTACACCGCCACAAGAATCCAAATAGTCAGAATGGTGGGCAGTACGATACCCAAGCCACGTAGAAAGAACTTGCGAAAATTTGAACCCTTCTTTTCTTTTACATCTGCCATAGATCGCTCGTCAATTCCGCCCGATATGTATCAAAGTCATGAACATACTCACGACCAATACGTCCAACAAGTTTAGGTCAATAGTACACTATAATCCCCGCATCGAACCCGTAAGACGCTTGAATCTCTCCATGCATACAAATCGTCGATTATATTTCCATTGCCCAGATCATCCGCCATGGCTAGCATTACCATCGTTAATACTGCGGAGCTAGATTTTGCTGAACACGCGTCAGTTACAATTCCATCAACTCACAGTGGCTATCCTATTCTGTACTCTTCCCACTTACGCCGCACCATCGCCGAAAGCCCAGAAACAATTTGACGGACTCTTTGCAGAGAAGTTGAAAGCAGTCGAAGCCACCCGGCAAAAGAATGACGACATGGGACTTGCTGAAGAGATTCTCAAATCCATAACTCCGAATACCTCCCCTGATCTTCTAGACCTTTCATGCGATACTTCTTTTAGACTGGCCAAGCGTCACCCAACAGGCTTTCCTCTCGCTATAAAGGCCATGCAGATTCTCGCTGACCGTCGTCCAAGCCGCGCCATCGAAGCCATCGAGCAAACGCTCATTCTTCACGAAAGAAGGTTCCGACTGGCAAAAGGCAAGGAAAAAGCACAACGCGGCACTGACCTACTCAACGCCATGATCTTCGTCGCGGATGCCAAGCGTGATACCGCTGACCTCGATGGAGCCATCATTGCCTATCGACGCGCCATCACCCTCGCCGACGTCTTATTTGACAAACGTGAAGCAGTGCTCAAAGTGCAGGTCGCAAAACTCGACGCCAGAAATCGACTCCAGAAAAAAATCGACGATCTCAAGAGTCGAATCAAAACCAACCCGAAAGACACCTCCGCCGGCCGGCAACTCATACGCATTTTTCTCGTCGAACTCGACGATCCAAAAACAGCGCGTAGGTACACATTCCTCGCTGGTGATCCGACACTCGAACAAAATGTCAGACTTGCAACCCGGCCAACCGAAACGTTAACCACGGAGCAGACCTGGCGGCTAGGCCAATGGTATTTCACCCTCTCAAAAGGCACAGCCGATCCTCAACAGAAGGACCGCATCCTCGCCCGGTCTGAGTCCTATTACAACGCATTCCTCTCCCGCCATACCGAAAAAGACACTGCCCGAAAGTCGGCTGAAAAGGCGCTCATCGTCGTTAAAGCAACCTACTCCAAACGTCGCACACCCCCGCATTCGCCAAACACAATCATCAAAGAACCCACGACAGCCGCCAAACGCAAAACCAAAGTCATTCGCGAAATCATTATCGAAGCATACATTTCCGGGGAGACTCAAATCCACATCGTCCCCAATGGAGTCTACTTCAGCGGGAAAGGAACACCTCCGAAAGATGTAACAATCAATGGCGAGCCTTTTGACGTCGATTGGCAGTCCAACTCCAAATCCAAAACCTTCACACTCAACATCGTCTCCACGGCAGGCTTCAAATTCACCCGACTCCCCGACTCCAGAAAACAGAATCTGAATCGTGGCAAATTCAAGATGAACTATAAGAACAAAACTCACACCACCTTGATGGTCAACGACTGGAAGCCGGGTTCAGGCTGGTACAAGTTTCGCTTCAAGCGATGACCGGCATTAGACCAACACAATCTCGCAAATCCCCCGCATAGTTTCCAGTAAAAACGATTCCGAACGGGTTCAGACGCTAACTCGTTTACTCCACCTTCAATTTACTTCGGACGCTTCAACGAATATGCCCCGTGATCTCCTTTTGACTTGTACTTGCTCACGAAATCCTTGTTCGTCGCATGCCCCGTATACTCATAGACGCCTCCAGCAAGCCAACCCAGATCCTGACTTCCTTCAAAATATACTGCTCCGTCCCTCACATTTGCCTTCAAGGTCGCGTCATGCTCAAACGTTACGGGTATGAAAATCAAATCATAGGTCGCCTTATACCGAACATAGTACGAGCCGTCTTCCTCCTTCGTCACAATCGCACGCAATCCACCCGTGTGTTGATTCATATCGCTCTTCCAAGTGCCTTTCCACGGCCCAGTAATATCATTTGTCGGTAACGGCTTAGCCACCGCCGCCTCCCAGTCACGCTCATAGCTACTGCACCCGCTCAACACCATAGCGCCTGCGGCCAACATCAATACCAAACCCAATATCCTGATCGAATTCTTATTTTTCATTTCGTTTTACTCCAGACAAGATTAGTACGTTACGCTACTGCCCCGGCGCCCGCCGACGCAGCCAACTGATATTCTCGTTCCCGCCAACTCACGGGAACATCATCTGCCGCTGAACCGACTCTTTCCACAAACTCATCCACTACATCCAATAACCGCTCGGGAGCTTCAAAGATCACTTCCTTAACGCCCTGCTTCAACGACTTGCATGGTCCAAGATGTTTCGCATAACCATGCACAATCTGTTTCATTCGATTTACCGCCCGTCGGGTATCTCGCATTTCCAACATCCATCGATAATGCGCCTTGATCACACCACATCTCTCACGCAATGTCAACTCGTCCACGATCTCTCCCGTCTCCAGCAACTGGCGCGTATCTCGAAATATCCAGGGCGCCCCGAGTGCCGCCCGCGCAATCATCACCCCATCACATCCCGTAACATCAATCATCCGTTTGGCGTCAAACGGCGTCTTGATATCCCCATTGCCAATACAAGGTATCTCATTAGCTCCCGTTTCGTGCACAGCTTCTACCACCTTCCGAATCCCGTCCAGATCACACACACCCTTGAATCTCTGATACGCCGTCCTGCCGTGGATCGTAATACATTGAACCCCCTCGTCTACCAAGGCCCGCGCAAGACTCGGGGCCGTCAACTCCCCCTCTCCATATCCCAACCGCAACTTCGCAGTCACGGGCACATCCACCGCTCTGACCAACGCGCGTGCCACCGCCAGGGTATTGTCGGGCGTACAAAGCATCATCGACCCTGCGAACGTCTTGGTCACCTTATCCACCGGACACCCCATGTTAATATCAAGCGTCGTCGCCCCCCGTTCCACCGCCCAACGACCGGCCTCACACATCAAATCCGCATCCTGGCCATACAACTGCATCCCGAGCGGACGATCATCCTCATTCGTCGCCATCAGCCACTGCGTCTGAGTATTCTGCTTCAATATCCCATGAGGGCACAGCAAATCAGTAAAAGCCAGCCCCACTCCGCCGCACGCTCGAGCCGTCAACCGAAAAGGCAAATCACAGTGACCGGCTATCGGCGCCAAGAGTAGATTCGTGTCAAGTTGTACATGCCCGACCTTTAACATGCCCAATCCTAGCACTTAACCCTGTCGCCCTCGACCTAAACTCACAGGCAAGACACTCCAGACCATTAAAAAAACCGGCCCGCCTAAATATGACGGGCCGGTACATTTCTTGACTAAGCACACTCAATCTTCATCGTCTTTTTCGTATTCGCTATCCTCGTCATCATCATCATCTTCTTCATCGTCGTCGTCATCTTCTTCGTCGTCATCACGATCGTCATCCCTATCACGATGCCGACGTCCCCGTCGATCATCGCCGTCATCATCGCGATGCCTCCGCTCATGACGCTCACGATCACGGTGACCACGATCATGATGGCGATCACGATCTGCACGGCGATCCCGGTCATGATCTCGATGGCGATCCTTCTCACGCCGCTCCAATTCGCGCGTCAAATGCTCCATATGCTTGCGCATGTGACGCATCTGTTCATGCAACTCACGCATCTGCCTGTGCAGGTCACCGACCGCCCGCCCCAGACGCCGAATCGAAGAGTCGCCACCCTTCCCTTTGCCATGGCCATGCGCATTATGGTGCCCCGGATGCTGAGGCTTGGCGTGCTTCTTCGCCGCTTCATGACGCCGTCTTGCCTCCGCCATGGCCATGCGCTTCATCTGCTCCATCGCCGCATGCGCCTGCTGACGAATCTTGCCTGCCACGTCCTTCATCCCCGCCGCATCAAGGTGCTTCGCCGCTTCCATGAGGTGACGTACCTTCGTCCCCATCTCTCCAGGCCCACCGTGCGGATGCCGCTTCCCATCGGCCATCCTTCTTACAATCGTTAAGCTATCCCCATCCTTCTTCATAACCACACCGCGATGAACCTTTGCAGCATCACCTACGGGTTTCGCAAAAAACACTGCGCCATGTTTCTTCACACCGTCAGGTCCAACCAGAACAATTCGGTGCTCTCCCGGCTTCCCATCTTTCAAACCGCCAATCCAGTGCAAATCAAGATCATTTGCATCGTTCTCAATCGGCTCAAGTCGTTTAAGCTCCACCTTGACACTCGACTGATCTGATTTCTTAGGAACGGCCCTCTTCACCACCAGCCGAACATCCTTAAGATCCGTGCGATCCGGTCCCTTCGCTGCCTCATCCGCTACCACGCTGGCACCACCGACTAACAGTCCCATCACTACACAAAAGGTTACATTCATCCGCGTATTCATGATGACCTCCAGTCTCATTCAGACTCAAAGCGATTACGACAATCGCATACTCAACCATTATACAAAGATGGCACAACCCTCGCACATCTTGTGACAATGAGACAATCCCCCCCATCGCTCACACTCTCCACCGCAAAGCCACGCCTCAAGGCAGCGGCTTTATCGCGATCTTCCTGTAATACACCACTGACTTCGGATCATGACCCTGAATCGCGATCGTTCCCTTGTCAATCTTGCGACCTGCAAACTGAGGATGCTTCCACCCCTTCGGCTGCGTCCAGTCTGCAATCACCTTTCCGTTAACCTTGGAGACGATCCGATTCCCCTTCACCATGATGTGCTGCGTATACCACTCTCCGTCCTTCGCCGGCGCCTTCGCATTATCCTTCACCGCGTAAATCCCACCGCCTTTCCTCTTATCGCGATGCGTATTGTTCACCTGAATCTCGAACCCTTTGCCGGGCCACCCCTTCTCCTGATATTGGGTATGAACATAAATTCCACTATTCGCCCCCTTCATCGTCTTGATCTCCAGAACCAACTCAAAATTCTTAAATGACGCCCCATTCACCTTTCCCGCATAAAACAGGTGGCTGCGAGGTCCGTCCACCTTCAATAATCCCTTCTCGACCGTAAAAACGCCCTTACGCTCACTTGCCTTCCACCCATCCAGATTCTTGCCGTTAAACAGTTGTATCCACCCAGCCTCCTTCTTATTCTCCGCACCCACACCCTCTGCTACTCCCATCGCCAGCATCACCACCGCGACGACCAATGCCATGCCTTTGCTATTCATAGCCGATTACTCCAATATCGATCTCTAAAAAGGAATTCTCTTTTTGTGCGGCCCGGCCTCCGGGCGACAGACCAGACACATAGTATATCCCAATCTCTACCCTCGCCGAACCGGTTTTTCTCACATTCCGCCCCTTCACACGGCAACCAGGTACCCCATGACGATCGAATTCAAATGCAAATGTAGGGTCATACTCGGTGTTGACGACGCCCTCGCGGGAATGCCCGTCCGTTGCCCGCATTGCGGCCGCATGAATATCGTCCCTGGAACCATGAAATACGGCAATCAACTCGATGCCGTTGCTCCCCCGCCGGCCTCCCTGCCCTCAGCCCCTTCCACTCCACACCCTCAGAAAAGTCTAATCATTACTCTATCTGCTATCGCCTCCTTGCTCCTGATCTTACTTCTCATCCTTCTATCGGCCTGAAGGCGATTGCGTCACTCCCCCTTTGTCGAGCCGCTTCATTAAATCCAACAGACGCGTGACTTCGCCGGCACGTTCCTTCGCCAGATTCGTCACCTCATCCCCATCTTTCTCATGGTCGTACAATTCCAGATGAACATCCTTTCCCCCCTTGGCCTCATACCACCTGACCAATCGTCTTTTGTCCGTCCTTAGTGTCATCCCCAGAACCTTCCCTCTTCGCCAGTACCCAATCGCCCCATCCTTATGTCTCCTCCTCGCATCCTTCAAAACCTTCACAAAAGATCGCCCATCCAAAGCCGTCTTCGACTTGACTCCACATAACTCCAACACTGTCGGATAAATATCAATCGTCTCCACCAATGCGTCACTCGCCTCCCCCTTTCCCTTCATCCTTGGCGTCCTCACCATTAGCACACTTCTCAATGATCGCTCATACAACGTATGCTTGCCCCACACCCCGTTTTCACCCAGATGCCACCCGTGATCACCCCAAACAATCACCACCGTCCGCTCCACCAGACCCATTTCCCTCAACGCTTGCAATACCCTACCCACCTGGGCATCCACATAACTTACACATGCAGAGTAGGCATGTTTCAATGTTCTCGCATACTCCACACCAACCTTCCTCCCACCTGGATGCCCACCATAATTCCCCAGCAACTCCCCACTCCCATGCGTACTGTATTTCGCCCCCCCACCACTCTTCGGTCGCTCCCTATACTTCGCCAATTCAATCTTCTTTCGATCATACAGATCCCAATACTGCCTCGGAGCCGTAAAAGGTAAATGCGGCTTGAAAAAACCCACGGCTAAAAACCATGGTTTCTTCCCATTCTTCAATCGCTTCAACTGCCTCACCGCTTCATCCGCTATCAATCCGTCCGGATATCCTTGATCTCCGACATCCGCTTTCTCGTATGTAGGTGACTTACCACGCTTCCGCGCACTCCCATCCGAATATCCAAAAAACGCCCCCCAACCCGTCTTCCACTTCCCCGAAGGCATCAACACCTTGTCCCACGCCCCGGGAACCTCATGAGCGCCGTCACCACCCACCGCCTCCTTCCTGTAGTTTCGCCCATCCGGCTGATGACTCACCTTTCCAATACTCACCGTGAAATACCCCGCCTTCTTCAAACTCCCCGGCAATGTGGAAATCTTCTCTCCCCCCCTCTGCCTCAACAATCCAAATGCCCCATTTCCATAACTTGCCGTCGACCGCGGACGCTTCCCCGTCAATAGCGCAAAACGTGATGCCCCGCAGGTCGGCGCCTGCACGTAATGTCTGCGAAACACACGCCCTTCCTTGGCCAGCCCGTCCAGATGAGGCGTCACCATCCCCTTCGCACCATAACATCCCAACTCAGGACGCAAATCATCTACCGCAATAAACAAGACATTCATTCGCCCCGTACCTTCGCCCTCTTCAACACCCGCACCCAGCATCGTTCCGCAAAGGCTCAGCACCATCCAACGCATGACCATCTCCGATATTTAACCCGTGGTTGTACCACATCATAACCCAAATCCCACTGCACCACCGCCTTCATCGCCAAACCACGCCAATCCGCTACAATAGCCTCACTAAATAAACCTTTACCCTTTGGAAAATGTACACCCCCCTTCATGATGCCCATGCCCCACTGCCTACCCACACAGACCATCAAAGATCGCTTCGAGATCATCCAAAAATATGTCGCACAGGGTGATGTCCTTGATCTCGGAATCGTTGATGCATGGTCCACCAAAAAAAACCGCGATCCGTCAAAGCGACTCCCCCAACTCCTCTTTCGCAAAATCACCGGGACTAACACCGACACGGTAGGCGTAGACCTTGACGAAGACGGCATCAATAGTCTCAGGGACCAAGGTTACAACGTCATCTGTGCCGACGCCCAGACCATGGACCTGCAAAAGCAATTCGACACCATCGTCGCCGGCGAAATCATCGAACACGTTGAAAACGCCGGCCAGTTCCTCCGAAACCTGCGCCGCCATCTCAAACCCGATGGACACCTCATCGTCAGTACGCCCAATCCTTTCTATGCCAAGCAATCCGGCAAGATCTGGCGACGCGGCAAACCCCAGATTCACGATGACCACACCTGCTGGTTCGATCCCATCACACTCGACCAGCTTATGAGACGCGTCAAACTCAAACCTGTCGAATGCTACTGGGTTCAACCCCGATTTGAACCCTTCAAGGTCTGGGCACGCTTCTTCCGCAAATACTTCTCCCACTCGTTCATGACCATAGCCACCCCAGCCCCCGAAAATTAATCGCATCGTGTGGGTAAGCCCGACATTCCCGCATCTCGCACTTCCATCGACTCCCCTACCCTCTCCTCATATACTCGCCTCCATGCCCGATCTCCCGTCAAACCATTCCGCATCCAAACCCCTCATTGTTCAGGGTGTCCTTTGGTACCGCTGGTTCATCCTCCTCATCCCCGTTGCAGGTTTTGCCTTCGTTTATCTCGAATTAGCACTCGGCGTCGACTTTCACGACAAGGCCGTCCGTACCCTACACCGAGAAATCCACGAAGTCATCGCCCTTATCCTCACCCCCATCGCCATCATCGTCCACACCCTTCATTTTCAGAATGGGCGCCGCCCCGTCCATCTCATCCTCGCCGTACTCGCCGTCGCCATCCTTTGTCGCGAAGTCCATTTCGCAGGAACGACCAAAGGGATTTACATCGCGATAGGCATCATTGCCGCATGGGCCGCACTCTGGTTTAAAAGAATAAAACCCAATCTTGACGAAGGACAGATGGGCCTCTGGATTGCTGGCGCTGGTTGTTCATACCTGTTTTCTCAAGTCATCGCCCGCCGCGCATTCCGTGCCCTTCCCTACGAAGACCCCCTCCACATCGCACTTGAGGAAACCGTCGAGAACGTCGCTCATATGCTACTCATCATCACTGCCTTCGCACACCGCTTTAGACGCCCGTAAAGTTCCCCATTTTTACAAATTACCATTAATATCTTAGTGATTGGTTACGGTGCTGTATCCCATCGCCCCTACCCGGCATCCAATGCGTATCTCTACACTTTTTCCTGGTTCCGGATAACCCATCCGATAAAATCATGGGAACATCGACTTCAACACGGACGTATGATAAATGTAGCGCAACAACCCACAACGATTGGCCGAATCGTTTGACTGTTGCCGATTGGAGATCATAATTGGATAGGGTAGTGGAGCGACCGCAATGACTGTTAAAAACGACGCCAAAGCAATCGACGCTTCAGATCTCGGCAAGCGTTACTTCACGCTCGAAGAAGCAAACCGAGCTTTGCCATACGTCGCGCGCATCACAGAGGATATACGCACTGCATATCGACGCGCCGTCGCCATTCAGCAACGTCTTGAGCTTCCCATGCCCGATGACGATGCTGACGAGCTACGCCATGAATACGACAACGCAGTGGCCCAATTGCGAACCTATGTTGATGAACTCCAGCAGGTCGGCGTGGAACTGAAAGACTATGACCACGGCCTCGTCGATTTTCCAGCCATCCACGATGGCAGAAAAGTCCTTCTCTGCTGGCGACGTGGTGAAGAAGCCATCCTCGCCTGGCACGAACTCGAAAGCGGGTTCGCTGGACGACGTGACATTTCAGAACTCAACAACAACTGATATTCAACTCAAAACAATCACAAAGGCCGCGACACTGCGTCGCGGCTTTTTTCTATGACTGTCTACCTTTTCCCCCTGTCACTCCGATCACACATTGAAATACTTTGCTTCCGGATGATGCACGATCAACGCACTGGTCGACTGCTCCGGATCAATCTGCCAGTTCTCAGACAAAACACACCCAATCCGCTCCGGCTTTAACAACCCAAACAACTTCTCCTGATCCGACATCTCAGGACACGCGGGATACCCAAAGCTGTACCGACTCCCTCGATAATTCTGCGTAAACAACTTCCGCACCTCTGATGCATCTTCCCCATCGATGCCCATCTCCTGCCGCATACGCTTATGCCACAACTCCGCCAACGCCTCCGCACACTCCACACCCATCCCATGCGTATACAAATACTCCGTATACTCATTCCCGTCGAATAACTCCTTGGCTCGTTCACTGACCACCTGCCCCATCGTCACACACGTAACCCCCAACACATCCCTCTCGCCTGTCTCCACCGACCGGAAAAAATCGCTGATGCACAATCGCTTGCGCGCCGCCTGCCGCGGAAAAGTGAACCGCTCAATTTCGCGATCATGGTCCTCCGGGTCATACACAACCAGGTCTTCGCCATCCCCATTGGCAGGAAAATACCCATATACCACCTGTGGCCGAAGCAAACCCTCATCCCGACCCTCCTCACACATCCGCCTGAATATTGGATCAACCTCCTGCTGCAACTGCTCCTGATATTTCTCATCACTCATCGCCCCCTTCTTGAATCCCCATTGACCTCGATACAAAGCCACCTTATTCACATACGGATAAATCGCATCAAGCGAAATGTCCTCCACCACCCGATCCCCCCAGAATGGAGCCTTCGGCACAACCACGTCCCGCGCCACATCACTTCTCACAACCGTCGCCACCGCCGTTCCTCCTTCATCATCGCCACGTTCGTCCCGCCCGGCGGTTAACTTCGCCTCAGTTTCTGCACGCTTTTCCAATCTGGCCTCAATCGCGGCATCAATTTCTTTCGCCCGCCCCCCCATCAATTTTTCCATGATCTCCAACGCCTCAAACGCGTCCTTGCCATAGTAAAAAGACCCGTCATATTTACGCCTCAACTCACTCTCCGCGTAATGCCTCGTCAACGCTGCCCCGCCTGCCAGCGTCGGCACCTTAACCCCACGCGCATTCATCTCATCCAGATTCTCACCCATCACACCCACACTCTTCACCAGCAACCCGCTCATCCCCAACGCATCCGCTTCATGTTTCTCCACCGCTTCCACAATTGCCGTCACCGGTTGTTTGATTCCGATATTCACCACCTTATATCCATTATTCGTCAGGATAATGTCAACCAGATTCTTACCAATATCATGCACATCACCCTTCACAGTCGCCAAAACGATACACCCCTTACTCGAACCCTCCTCCTTCTCCATGTAGGGCTCCAGATACGCCACAGCCTGCTTCATAACCTCGGCACTTTGCAACACAAACGGCAACTGCATCTGTCCACTGCCAAACAACTCCCCCACCACCTTCATCCCACCAAGCAAATGATCATTGATAATCGTAAGCGCATCATACTTCTTCAACGCTTCATCCAGATTTTCCTCCAGCCCCTGCTTCTCACCATCGATAATGTGATACTGCAACTTCTCCTCAAGCGTCAGATTCGCCTTGGCCTCCTCAGCCCCCGCCGCCGCCGCACCATCCGGGAACAAACCGATAAAGTGTATCAGCGGATCAAAATCCTCCGGCTGCTCTTCTGGCCTATCCTCACCACGCCGATCAAAGATCAACCACTCCGCCGCCTCCCACTGCTCTTCCGGAATCCGGTTTTTGGGCAAAATCTTGGACGCATGCACAATCGCAGCCGTCAATCCCCTTTGCTGCGCTTCATACAAAAACACGCTGTTCAAAACCTGCCGCGCCGCCGGCTTCAACCCAAAACTGATATTCGACAATCCCAACAAGATCCCACAATTCGGCATTACCTCCGAAATCAATCGTATCCCCTCAAGCGTCTCCAAGCCCAACCGACGATCCGCCTCAACACCCGTCGCTATCGTAAATGTCAACGGATCAAACAGGATATCCGTCTCATCAATCCCATACTTCTCCGTACACAACCCGTGCAGGCGTTTCGCAATCTCCAGCTTTCGATCCGCCGACTTCGCCATACCCGCTTCAGGATCCTCATCAATCGTCAAAGCCACCACCGATGCCCCATACCGTTTCAACATCGGACACACCACCTCCAGACGTTCCTCACCGTCCTCCAGATTAATGGAGTTCACAATGCACTTCCCACCACACAGCTTCAAACCCGCCTCCAGCACAGGCGCCTCCGTCGAGTCCAACACCAACGGCGTCTGAAGCTGCTGAACATATCGACTAATCACCTCATGCATATCCGCCACGCCGTCCCGCCCCACATAATCCACACAAACATCCAGGACATGCGCCCCTCCCTTAATCTCCGTCCGCGCCCAACTCACCAACCCATCCCAATCCTCCGCTGCCAGCATCTCCTTGAACTTCCGCGATCCGTTCGCATTCGTCCGCTCCCCGATCATCAACACACTCAGTTCCTGCTTCAATCCCACAGGCGAATACAAACTCGAACACTGCGGCTCACTCTCCACCTCGCGCTCCGTCACCTCTATCCCACTTAACTTTTCACTCAGAGCTTGAATATGTGCAGGCGTCGTGCCGCAACACCCTCCTACCACATTCACCCCAAAATCCTTGACAAACCCCGACAATGCTTCCGCAAAAGGCTCAGCCTGCATCGGAAATACCGTTCGACCGTCCACCAACGCGGGCAATCCCGCATTCGGCAACACGCTGATCGGCAAACGGCTATGGCCCGACAGGTGCCTCACATGATCCACCATTTCCGCCGGCCCCGTCGCACAATTCATACCGATCACATCAATTGGCAACGCCTCCAACGCCACCAGTGCCGCCCCGATCTCTGAACCGAGCAACATCGTGCCCGTCGTCTCCATCGTCACCTGCGTCATGATCGGTACACGATCAGGCGTCTCCCATATCCCCAGCTCCCGCTGCACATCCACACACGCATTAATCGCAATCTTGCATTGCAATAAATCCTGAGCTGTCTCAATCAGCAACGCATCGGCACACCGACCCGGACCATCCGCCAGCAACCCCCTCACCTGCGCCTTATAACTTTCCAGCATCTCCTCCCATGTAATCTGTCCCAGCGTCACCAGCTTAGTGCCGGGCCCCATCGAACCGATCACAAACCGAGGTCGATCCTTCGTCGAAAATTGGTCACACGCCGCCCGCGCAATCGCTACCGCCTTCTGATTGATCTCATACGTATCCTCTTGCAAATCAAATTCGCACAACACATGCGGCATTCCCCCAAAAGTATCAGTCTCCACCGCGTCCGATCCAGCCCTTAGGTACGTCTCATGCACACCCTGGATCGCATCCGGGCGCGACAAAACCAACACCTCAGTGCAATTCTCCTTCCCTCGATAATCACGTTCCAGATCCAGGTCCAGATCGTGAATCATCGTTCCCATCGCCCCGTCTAGTAACAACACCCGCTTATTCAACTCTTCCAAAAATCGGCTGGCCAAAACCCGACTCCATCAATTCAATCATCTGTCATTCACACGGTTATTCAACTCGGACCGAATGACCCAATTCGGACATATTTCATATCGGCGATTCAGTGACCGCTAACTCCCTCGCCACATATATCATATTATCCGGATGGACGGATATAATCAATACGCGTCAATCCGGAATCTCGTTCAGGCCAAACAAACCTCTTCTAAAACGTCCATTTCCCCAGCATTACGCCCATCACATATAATAAATATGCCACAGAAATACCCGTAACTGCAGTTGGTACCCATTCCCCATGAAAACCCAAATTCACAACATTTCTGCCCTTCTTCTCACCACCCTGTTTCTTTCCGCCTCCCCGTACACCTATGCCGCCAGGAAATCCGCCAAAAAGATCGATTACGACCGCCAAATCCGACCGATTCTCGCCAGGAACTGCTTCGAATGCCATGGTCCAAACCGTAAAAAACGCAAAGGTCGCCTTCGTCTCGACACCAAAGAGGGTGCATACAAAGACCGCGGGGGATATCAGGCCTTCACACCTGGCAAGCCTGATGAATCAGAAGCATTTTACCTCCTGACCGTCAAGGACGATGAACAAGTAATGCCTCCGCCCAAATATGGCAAACGCCTCAAACCTCAACAGGTCGCCATGATCAAAAAGTGGATCGAACAAGGCGCTAAATATCCAACCACCAAATCAGATAAGAAATCAACCTCTTCATTGCTTCATTCCCCCACTTACCTCCAAATCCTGACCCCATCGCAACCGCCTTACCCCACTCGCCATTCAGGAAATCAAAACCACACTCATCGAAAGGCCCGACATGTCACCCAAAACTATCGTCCGCTTTCTCCTCATCTCCCTCACAATTCTCATCCCCTTCATAACGCCTCATCTCACCCGGGCCGACACACGTCCCAACATCATCCTCGTCATGTCCGATGACATGGGATACTCCGACATCGGCTGCTACGGCAGCGAAATCAAAACGCCAACACTTGACTCCCTTGCCGCCAACGGCCTGCGCTTCACCCAGTTCTATAACACCGGAAGATGCTGCCCCACACGCGCCACACTTCTCACTGGACTCTACGCTCATCAGGCAGGCATCGGACACATGATGAACGACCGCGGCTACGACGGATACCGCGGCGACCTCAACAAAAAATGCGTCACCATCGCACAGGTTCTCAAGCCCGCCGGCTACTCCACCTACATCGCCGGCAAATGGCACGTCACCAAACACACCGCGCCCGATGGCGATAAATCCAACTGGCCCCTCCAACGTGGCTTCGACCGATTCTACGGAACCATCCACGGCGCAGGATCATTCTTCGACCCCAACTCACTGGTCCGCGACAACACCGCCATATCCCCCTACGCAGACCCTCTCTACAAACCCAAAACCTACTACTACACCACCGCCATCTCCGACCATGCCGCAAAATACATCAACGAACACCACGCCAAAACACCTCAAAAACCCTTTTTTCTCTACGTCAGCTACACCGCCGCCCACTGGCCCATGCACGCCCTGCCCGAAGACATCGCCAAATACAAAGGTGCCTACGATGCCGGATACGCCGCCATACGCAAAGCTCGTCTCGCCAAAATGAAAAAACTCGGTCTCATTGACCCCAAATGGAAAATGACCGTACAGGCTGGCGACTGGTCCAAAGTTAAAAACCGCGATTGGGAAATCCGATGCATGGAAGTCTACGCCGCCATGGTCGACTCCATGGACCAGGGCATCGGAACCATCGTCAAATCCCTCAAACAAACCAAACGTCTCGACAATACCCTTATCCTCTTCTTTCAGGACAACGGTGGCTGCGCCGAAGGCCTCGGCAGAACACCACGCGGCAAATACACCCAACGCCCAAAAACACCTCCCCTCAAACCCATGTCCCCCAGCGCACTTCAGTTTGACATGATCCCCAAACAAACACGTGACGGCTACCCCGTCGTCACCGGCCCAGGCATCATGCCCGGCCCGGCAGATACCTACATCGCCTACGGCAAAGGCTGGGCAAACGCATCCAATACCCCGTTCCGCGAATACAAACACTGGGTCCACGAGGGCGGCATTGCAACTCCCCTCATCGCTCACTGGCCCAAAGGCATCAAATCCAAAAACAAACTCGACCACCAGCCCACACACCTTATCGATCTCATGGCCACATGCGTTGACCTCGCCAAAGCCAAATATCCCGCCCAATTCAAAAACAGCAAGATCCACCCAATGGAAGGCGTCAGCCTCAACCCCGCATTCCAAAACAAATCCATCCCCGATCGCGTCATCTTCTGGGAACACGAAGGCAACCGCGCCGCTCGCAAGGGTAAATACAAACTCGTCGCCAAAGGCGCCAGAGGCCCTTGGGAACTCTACGACATGCAAGCCGACCGCACAGAAACCAATAACCTCGCCGACAAACTCACTGGCAAACGCGACGAGCTAATCAAAGAATGGAACACCTGGGCCAAACGCGCTTACGTCCTCCCGCTCAACCCCCGCAGGTCCAATCGCGCCAACAAGAGATTCAACAAGCGAAAAAACTTCAACCTCAGACCCAACGCCAACCTCGACCGCTTCAAAGCCCCCAACGTCGAAAAACGCCCCTTCACCATCACCGCCAAAATCACCATCCCCGACAACCCCACAGGCGTCATCCTCGCCCAGGGCGGCACGGCACACGGCTACTCTCTCTACTTCCACAACAATAAACTCGCATTCACCCTTCAACACAACTCCAGACCCACCACCATCCACGCCCCAGTCCCCCCCAAAGGTCCAGCCACCATCAAACTATCACTCGAAAAGTCCGGGACACTTACACTCACCATCAACCGCAACAAATCACTGACCTTCAAAACCCCCGGCCCCCTCAATTCACAACCCCTCGACGGCCTCCAAACCAACCAGGACCTCAACGGCCCCGTCGGCCACTACACACCACCTTACAAATTCAACGGCTCAATCCAAAAACTCAACATCAAACTCAATTGACAAAAGACACTTAACCATACAATTTTCCGAGGTACGTGGTTTAACAACATGTGGCTTCCTCTTTCATCAGATACTATCGCAATCCAATACATTGCATCTGCCCCTAATGACAACAATCCTCAATTACTGGCGGACTTTCTCGTGCTCGCAAGCCGCAGCCTGTTTGCCGATCAATTCAGCGCTGTCACGAGTATTGGCCTGTTACATCTAACCACAAAAGAATCGTGGAATGATCACGGCTTTCACTACTTTGACATCTCCATAGAATCGCAAGTCGATGAAATCATCGCTTCCTTCCAGCCTCCAAACGAAAGGGACACCGTGAAAAGAAGAGGAACACTCGATTTCGCATTGGGCTTAATCGAACTGGTCGCCATAAGGTGGCGGTTAACGCAATCGGGATAGCAAATACCATACTCGTCAATTCAGCACGAGATGATCTGGGCACCACCCCTCCACCGACAAACAAGAGATACATTCGCCCCCTCAAGCCCTCCCCGCCCCAAGCGTCCCCGGTATCTCCTCACCCGCACGATAAAACACCATCGATATCGAATTAACACAATGGCGCGTATTCTTCCCCGTCATCCCCTCCCCCACAAACACATGCCCCAGATGTCCTCCACAGTTCTCACATAAGATCTCCACACGATGCCCATCCGCATCAGGCTCCCGACGAACCGCCCCCTCGATCTCATCATCAAAACTCGGCCACCCACATCCCGAGTGAAACTTGTCAACCGAACGATACAAAGGCGAATTACACCGACGACACACATAAGTCCCCTCTTCATTTGTATCCACATATTCACCCGATCCCGGATACTCCGTACCCTTTCCCAGAATAACACGCGCCTCCTCATCAGTAAGCTCATTAAATCCATCACTCACAGTTAAGCTTCTCCTTCGCGCTCAGCAACAGCACACCATTACGCTAAAATCCCCTTAACCAAATGAGCCTCTTCCACACCCGTCAAACGCGTATCCAACCCCTGATACTTAAACGTCAGTCGCTCATGGTCAATCCCCAATTGATTCAGAATCGTCGCGTTCAAATCTCGTATATGCACCGGATCCTTCACAACGTTGTAACTGAATTCATCCGTCTGCCCGTGTACCACACCGGCTTTGATCCCGCCACCCGCCATCCAGATGCTGAAACATCTCGGGTGATGGTCGCGCCCATAATTCTGTCGCGTCAATTTACCCTGACAATAGGCCGTCCGACCAAACTCGCCACCCCAAATCACCAACGTCTCATCCAGCATCCCACGCTGTTTCAGATCCTGAACCAGCGCCCATGCCGGCTGATCAATATCCTTACATTGCTTCGGCAGATGACCACCCACATTAAAATGTTGGTCCCAGCCGCGATGGAATATCTGAACAAAACGAACCCCACGCTCCGCCATACGACGCGCCAGCAAACAGTGGTGCGCAAACGTCCCCGGCTTACGCGAATCCGGTCCGTACATCTCACGTATACGCTCCGGTTCCTTCGATAAGTCCGTCAACTCCGGAACTGAGGTCTGCATCCTGAACGCCATCTCATACTGCGCAATCCGCGCACGAATCTCCGGATCACCAACCTCATCCAGTTGACGCTGATTCATTTTCTTCAATGCGTCCAGCATCCGACGCCGCGCCGCCGCACTCACACCCGGTGGATTCGACAGGAACAACACCGGATCCCCCTTACTCCGCAACGCAACTCCCTGATGCTTGCTCGGCAAAAACCCTGCCCCCCACAATCGGTTATACAACGCCTGCGCATCCTGCCGCCCCGTCCAGGTCGAAGTCAACACCACAAAGCCAGGCAAATTCTCATTCTCACTCCCCATCCCATAACTCAACCAGGACCCCAGACTCGCCCGCCCCGGCAACTGATGCCCCGTACAAATATAGGTAATCGCCGGGTCATGGTTAATCGCCTCCGTATGCACGGTCTGGACAATCGAAAGATCATCCACCATTTTTGCCGTATAAGGAAGCAACTCACTCACCCATGCACCACTCTTCCCATGCCGCTTAAACTTGAACTTCGACGGCGCCAAAGGAAATCGCTTCTGCCCCGAGGTCATCGTCGTTAACCGCTGCCCTTTCCGAACCGAATCCGGCAGATTCTTGTTATACATCTCCTCAAGCTTCGGCTTATAGTCCAGCATATCCATCTGACACGGTGCGCCTGCCATGAACAAATAAATCGCTCGCTTCGCCTTCGGCGCAAAATGCGGCAATTCGGGCAAACCACCCTTCGCAGACACCACCCCCTTCGCCCCACTCGCAATATCACGCCCCAGCAAACTCGCCAGTGCCGGCACGCCCAATCCCATCGCCCCGCGCTTAAAAAAGTGCCGTCGCGTTTCTAAGTCAAAATGTTCTTGCACAGGATTCATATCAAAACCTCTTGCTGGTCAATCAGTTTTTGTTTATCACTTCATCAAGATTCAAAACAAGATTCGCCGTCAGCGTCCACGCTGCCAGTTCCACCGGATCAATCGTTGCATCAGGCTTCGACTCACCCACCGCAATCAATTTCTTCGCCGATGCCACATCCGCTCGATACTCAGAAACATTCTCGCCGTGAGCCGAAATCACATCTGCGATGTCTCCACGACTCGGCTTGCGCGACAACGCCAATTCAAACATGTACGAAACACGACTCACCACCGTCTTCCCGCCTTCCTTGATCGCCCGCTGCGCAAACACACGCGCCGCTTCCACATACTGTGGATCGTTCATCAAAAGCAACGCCTGCATGGGGGTGTTGGTCCGTTCACGACGCATGACACACAACTCACGCGACGGAGCGTCAAACGTACTCATCTGCGGCGGAGGAGCCGTTCGCTTCCAGAATGTATACAAACTCCGACGATAAACCTTGTCCGGCCCCTTGTCCTGCCTGAAGTTCGCCGTATTCGATCCCGTGTAACCCACCGCCTTCCACAATCCACCCGGCTGTGGCGGCTTGACGCTCGGACCACCCATCTTTCTCACCAGCAATCCGCTCACCGCTAACGCCTGGTCCCGCAACATCTCAGCGTCCAGACGATACCGAGGCCCACGCGCCAATAACCGGTTCTCCGGGTCACGCGTTAACAGCACATCCGTCACCTTCGAACTCTGACGATACGTTGCCGAGGTCACAATCAGCTTCATCAACTTCTTCACATCCCACCCACTATTCACAAACTTCACCGCCAGATAATCCAGCAACGCCGGGTGGCTCGGCCACTCTCCCTGCGAACCAAAATCATCCGCAGTACGAACAAGGCCCGATCCAAAAAACTGAATCCAGAATCGATTCACCGCCACACGCGCCGTCAACGGATGCTTCCCGCTCACCAACCACTTCGCATAACCCAGTCGGTTCAACGGCATTCCCGAGTCCATCGGCGGCAGGAAACCAGGCGTCTGGCGTTTCACCTGCGCCCCACGCTTGTCATACTCACCTCGCTTTAACATATACGCGGGCTTAATACCCTTTCTCTCCTTAAACACCAGCGTCGTGGCAAACTTCTTTTCCACACCACGAATCTGCTGCTCCAGCAAACTCACCTTCGAATGCAACGGCGCAAAAGTGCTTCGCGTCCCCTGATAAATATGCTCCACAAAATATTCCCTTAGAGCTTTCACATCCGCCACTTTCCTTTGGCCCACCGGCTTCTTCAACAACACGCCAATCGCCTTCGGCCCGCTAAATCCTTTCGTCTTGCCCCAATACCCTACCCACTGCCTGAACGAATCGAACTTCGGATTCTGCCCCTGCAATGTCACAATGCCGGCCTTATCCCAATACACCGTCCCGTCAAACTGTGTAAACGCCCAACCCCCTAGCTTCGCGCCGGGCTTCACCCCAACCTTCGCGGCATCGACCTCAAGCCGAATCCATCCCCCGGACTTCGGCAACTTTCCAAAATACCTCCGACTCGCAGTCTTATCCCGACCCCATGGAATGTGATTCCCTCCCCAATACGCCCGATGCTCCCACTTCCCGTTCACATTCCACTGCAACATGATCTGCTTCGGTGGGTTCTTGGCATCCAGATAAACGTATGCAAAAAACTTGTCTCCCTTACCAACCGTCAATGGCTTCTTAGCCCGTTCAAAAAAGTGCTGACTCAACCCCGTCGCCGTTCGCATGGATGCGGACTTCCCGCTAAACACCGGATGCGGTGCCGACACAAACTTCCACGGTGTATTCCCGGAAATGTTCACAGCCGCCGGAACGGCGTCTTCAATCCACACCACCTCAGACCGCGTCGGTGGCTTGATCGCCTTCACCACCTTCGGCTCAACATAACGATACCCCTTCAACTTCGATTGGATTTCCGCCTTCGTCGCAGCCAACTGCTTCTTCAACAAATCCGCCTGTTCCTTCTGCCCCGGCAATGGAACACGAACCACCGGAGCATGGTCCTTCTTATTGCCATCCATAGCGTTCCCGTCCAGGTTATTGAAGAACGCAAACGTTGCATAAAAGTCCTTCATCGTCAACGGGTCAAACTTGTGGTCGTGACACCTGGTACAATCCATCGTCAAACCCATAAACACCGACCCCATCGTCACCACACGATCCACCACGTTTCGAACATAGACCTCCTCCACGATGGATCCCCCCTCACCTGTCGTCACATTGCAACGATTAAAACCCGTCGCGACCTTCTGCTCCAACGTCGCGTTCTCAAGCAGGTCACCCGCCAACTGCTCGATCGTAAATACGTCATACCGCTTATTCTTGTTAAATGCATTCACCACATAATCACGATAAGCCCACATCTCCCGGTAGTTATCCAGATGCAACCCATGCGTATCACCATACCGCGCCGAATCCAGCCAAAACCGCCCCACATGCTCTCCGTAGTGCTTTGACGCCAACAATCGATCCACAACACGCTCATAAGCGTCCGATCGCTTATCCTTTACAAACGCCTTCACCTCCGCAGGCGTCGCAGGCAACCCCGTCAAATCAAACGTCACCCGTCGAATCAAGACCCGACGTAACGCCTCCTTGGATGGCGACAACCCCTCCTCCTCCATACGCGCCAATACATACGGATCAATTCCATTGCGAATCCACTTCGCATTCCTTACACGCCCCGGCTTGCGAATCGTTGGCACAATAAAACTCCAGTGACCCTCCCAATTCGCCCCCTGTTCCACCCACTTCTTCAGCAAGGCTTTCTCACGCGCACTCAGCTTCTTTTTCGTCTTGGAAGGAGGCATCAAATCCTCCTCATCATCCGTCATCACACGATGAATCAACTCACTTTCGCCCGGCTTACCAGGTACGATTGCATGAATCCCGTCTTCCGATTTGAATGCCCCCGCCTTCGTGTCCAGGCGATACTTACCCTTGCGCGTACTCGCATCGGGCCCGTGACACGCATAACAGTACTCCGACAAAATCGGACGAATATCCCGGTTAAACTCCACCTTTGCAGGCAACCCCACCTCACGCACAGCGGTCGTTACGGTAGCCTTCGAAGTAACCTCCGACCCCTCCTCCGCCGCCCTCGTCCAATCCGGCACGACTAAAAACCCCACCAACATCATCACACAGCCCAGACTCAAAAACGCTCGCCAGCGGTCAACCATGTCGTTAACTCCGAAGAATCCGTTGTATCTCATAAGATAAAGGCCACCCATCCACCATATTGATATCCAGCCTATTTACCCTTCATATAAATACGTATCAATTTTACCCCGATATATCCCCTCTCGTCACCCCCTATCTACTAAATTCGCCAAATATCACTCGTCAAACAGCATCCCATACTATAACACCTCGTTAACTACCCCCACTCAATACCCCTGGACACCCATCCGTTATAATCATCTCCTAAGCGGTAGGCGACTCGACACGCTCAAAACATCGCCACCCAATTGCAAAGCTCGTAGAGACCAACTTCATGTCCGCCATTAACCCCAGCCCGCCCCCGGAAACCTCAAGCATCGACGCCACTACTCGTCTCGTCGTCAGAGCGGATGGCGAACACTTCGCAACACACCCGCTCTCCAAACACAACATCATTGTCGGACGATCCTCACAAGCTGATGTCAAACTGGAAGGCCCCACCATAAGTCGACGCCACTCCGAATGCTATCGAGACCCCTTCGGCAGATGGTGGATCAGAGACCTCCAGTCCCGCAATGGCACCAAAGTCAACGGTGTACGCGTAACCGAGTCGCTCCTCAAACCCGGCGACGACATCCAAATCGGAAAATACGAAGTCGCATTCGTCACAGGTGACCAGAGTGAAATCGAAGAAAATGATTTTGACCCTTCCCTCACCATGACATCCAACATGCGTGTCTCCGATCTCCCCGGCACACAAATCAGCACCCTCTCCACCCAACAGTCGGCAATGATCGACACCTCACACCTCGCCACACTCACAGAATTTGCGCACCGCCTCATGCAAACCGATGACATTCCCGAGCGCCGCCGCCTTCTTTGTCGCCTCATGGTCCGACGTGACTTTCACGGCGATGCCGCTGTCATGCTGCGCATGGATCGCGTACGCCCCACCGATCCTCCGCAAGTCCTCTGCGAACCCCAATCCCTCGCCGGCATGGGTGACACTCTGCCCTACGTTTCCCGTACAGTCCTCACCACCGTCACCCAAACCGAAGCCCCCGTCCTTGCCTCGTCAGATTCCCACGACCCCGGCGCCATCGAAATGTCCATCGTCCCCGGCGCCACCGAACGAACCTGCGTCGTAGCGTGCCCCGTTAAATCCACACCCAAATCAATCGACATCCTGTACGTCACACTCCCGCCCGACTACGGCACAGCTCAATGGCTCGCACTCGTCACACTCGCGTCCCAGCAATTCCGCCAAGTCGAAATGAGCCTCATTGCAAGACGCGAAGCAAAGGCCCATGCCGACATCGAAAAGGAACTCGAAAAAGCACGCGAAATCCAACTCCGACTCGTCCCCAACGATGCCGAATTCCTGGGCCTCGACGCCGCCGTAGGCTTCGAACCCTGCAAATGGGTCGGAGGCGACTACGCCGACATTGTCAAAACGCACGATGACAAAATCCTCCTCGTCACCGCCGATGTCAGCGGCAAGGGACTCCCCGCCGCACTCGTCACCTCATCCCTCCACACGCTCGTCCATGCCTCCGTACGCATCAACGCCTCACTTGAACAACTCCTCACTGTCCTGAACGATCACCTCGTTGATCACCTCGACCCCGCCTCATTCGTCACACTCGTCGCAGTCGAATTCGACCCCTCCAACGGCTCCGTCCGCTGCATCAACGCCGGCCATCCGCCCGTCTTCATCCTCGACACAAACGGCGAATCCCGAAAATTACAATTCGGCGAATATCTACCTCTCGGCATCACCCCACAGGAACTCACCCCCAAAACCTACACCATCCAACCCGGTGAACTCCTCGCCATGTACACCGATGGCCTCACCGAACTCCGCGACGATGCCGATGAGGAAATCGGCATCGACCGACTTTCCAAAATCATCGCCAACCTCTACGCCAAAGCACCCAACGACCCCATCGACTGGATCAGAAGGAAACTCAACACCACCCTCAATGACATCCAGGCCGACCGAGTCCCACTCGACGACCGAACCTTCCTCCTTGCAAGAAGAACTGGTTAACCAATTCCCCTACCCCACCAACGCCAAAAACAAATACAAAAACGGCCCCGCAAACAACGGCGAATCCAAAACATCCAAAACACCCCCTAACCCCGGAATCAATGTCGAACTATCCTTAATCCCCGCATCCCGCTTAAACAAACTCATCGTCAAATCCCCCGCGTGCCCGATCAATCCCATCGCCGCACCCAACACCCCCATCCCCAACACACTATATCTTGACACCACATCCACACCATCCACACTCCTCACAAACGCATCCGTCTCCTGCGAGATCACCCCAAACACCACACCACCCACCGTTGCCAGAATTACCGCACCACCAAGCCCCTCCACCGTCTTCTTCGGACTCAACCACGGAATCAACTTCCGCTTCCCAACCGCCCG
>JANQQT010000057.1 GCA_028284925.1 Phycisphaeraceae bacterium
GCCCTAAACCAACCTCTCGACGCCTCCGAACCCCCCTACGCCACCTGGGCCGACTTCAACAACGACCAATCCGTCGACCAAACCGACCTCAACCTCCTCTTGGACGCCATCGGCAAATCCTTCAACCAAATCGCCATCCCCACCAACGCCCGAACCGAATCCCAACCCCCAACCCCCGACCCCCTGCAACCCGCTGATCTCCTCACCGAGGCGAGTGCCATCGACTGAACCCAATTCTTTTCACAATAAGACCTAAGATGACGCCCCCGCCTCATCCGCCGTACTTCGCTGCGCACTCATCCCTCTAACCTCTCCGATCAACTTCGGCCACATCGCCCGCACCGCCTCGCGATAACTCCCATACACCTCCGGCTTCGCCTTCCCTTTCTCCTCCAGCTTCGCCATCCACCTCGCATGCGCACCCGGCAAATCATGCCCTCTCACATAAGCCGTCTCATGATGGATCGCATGATAATTAATATTGAACATCAGAAAATAAAGAAACCGCTGCAGCACCCCACGCGGCTCCACATCCCTCGTCGCCTCCACCGTATTCCCCTGGCCCGCCCCAAAATGCTCCGTCAATTGCAACCAGATCGTCAGGATTCCCCCCAGCATGGCCGGTACTGCAAACGCCAGAAAAAACGCAACCCATCCCAGCCACCATCCACACAAAATCAGAGTTCCCACCAAAACCCCGATCCGCGCCCCCTCCAACGCAACGAGCTCAATCTTCCCACGTCGCCTGACTTCCGCCTTCAAATCAAACTTCTTGCTGAAAAGCATTCGGTTATAAAGCCGCGTCCGCTCATACCCACCCAGGATCATCAACCTCAACAACGCCCGCCTTCGTTTCACCAAATCGAGGTCATACAACGTCTCCGGTATCAGCTCCCAGTCATCCGGCTCATTCGGCGTCGCATGGTGTCGCCAATGCAAATCCCGATATAAGACCGGAATCATATAAGTAAAAAATCCACACCCATAAACCAGCGTCTCGTTCAACCACCTCGCCTTGGAAAGATGATAATGAATCCCCTCATGCAGAATAATGCTCAATACAAAATGCCCGAACACCAGCACCCCTGTATTCGCTGCAAATCCCACCCACATCCACCACGTCATCTCTCCTGAAAGTATCCGATCACAAAACCAGATCTGACACAGCGAAAGACCAATCACCACAAGAAAATGAATTATCGCATGAAGTGCTTGCATGGGCATCCTGCCTGAACATTTGGCCAATTCGCCAATTGCATTTACTATATCGATGTCCGTTCGTGTCGATCAAGAATTCGGACCCCCTCGGACGATATTATAAAACGGTCCCCGCTGAGGCAGACCCGCGTTCGCAATTCACTTTACGCAGGTCAGCGGCGACCCACGGTCAACCCGGTCATATAAGGGGCATGATGTGAAATTCGCATTTCTCGGTCATCCGCTCTCACAGGAGACGCGTGACCTCCTCAAAATCGACGATCCCCACCAGTCACTCAGACGAAAGTGGGGACGCGATGTCCTCGGACTTTCCAAAAACCTGCATCAGGCGCTCGGCAAACTCCGCGAGGCCTCCAATGTCGAAGATCCGCCCCAGGTCCGCATGGTCGATCACATGACAGGCCTCACCTCTCCCACGGGCGACGCCACCGAAGGCAGGATTTACGAAATTCCCCTTGACGCCTGGCAGATCCTCCAGGACCCTTCCCACGCCATGCGCTACATGGAGGAAGCCGTAGACATGGCCGTCAAATGGGGAGCCGATGTCGTTGGTCTCGGCGCACTGACGGGCGTCATCGGAGGACAGGGCGTCCACCTCGCCGAGCGCGGCCCCGTCGCCATTACCACCGGCGATAGCCTCGAAGTCTATGCCGCCGTTCAAAACGTACATCGCGTCGCACTCGAAACCGATACCAACCTCGCCGAGCAAACCGTCACTGTCGTCGGCGTTCCCGCATGCATTGCCACCGCCATCGCTCGAATGCTCAAGCCCCATTGCGGTAAACTGATTCTTGTCGGCAAACGCCGCTCCAACCGTGCGTTATCCATTGCCGAACAACTCGATGCCGAGTACACCAATGACCTCCCCGCAGCCCTCGCCGAATCGCGCTTGGTCATTGCCGCCACATCCACAGGGAACTGCATAGAGCAGGAATGGCTCATCCCCGGTTCCATCGTGATCGATGTTGCAGTCCCAACCGATGTCATCGGCTTCCAGATGAGGCGGGATGATGTACTCATTGTCACAGGCGGCCTCACACCACTTCCGCAAACCATGTCCCTCCAGTCCAATTACCTCTGGTTTCACCACGGCGTCGTCCCCGGCTGTCTCGCAGAGACCATGCTCCTCGCGCTCGAAAAGCGCGCCGAATGTTTCTCACTCGGACGAAAACTCGAAGAACAGAAAATCAACGAAATCGGACGCATCGCTCAGACCCACGGCATCGACTTCTCCAGACTTTTCTCATTCGGCTTACCCCTTCCCGAATCCGACCTCGTTCGTTTCCGGCAAGCTGCTCGAAGACGTGCCCAGGCACCGGGGGCAATGTCCCCGGACACCGGCGAATCGAGCCATGACACCCCACCCCCCATTTCCAAGCTCGCCCAGCGCGCCGCCTCACTCTACGAACGCTACATGAACCCCGTCCTCATGGCCATGGGCAAATCCAGCGGGTTCGTCAAAACATTCGTCCGTGGCGATGGCATTCATCTCTGGGATGAAGATGACAACAAATACCAGGACTTTGCCTGCGGAGCCGGAGCAGTCAGCCTCGGGCACAATCACTCCCGCGTCGTCCAGGCCGTCCAAAGTGCCATGTCCCAGCAAACCCCCGGCTTCACACGCGAAGCCGTAAACCCCTACGCTGCTTCTCTCGCCGAAAAACTCATTACTCTCGCTCCGCCCGGCCTCGAGATGGTCCACTTCACCGATTCGAGTCACGACTCGGTCAAAGCCGCCCTCAAACTCGCCAGACTCGCAACGGACCGCATAGGCCTCCTCTGTTGTGAGAACGCCTATCACGGCGAAATACTCGATCCTCAATCCGTTCACGCCTCAACCCGTGCCGGACGCATCTACGGTGCTGTTCGCGGCGATGCCGATGCCGTCCCCTTTGGAAACCTCGCTTCGCTCGATCGCGTACTCTCCTCCCGTCACTTCGCCGCCTTCATCGTCGAACCCGTCCAAAGCGAGTACGGCTTTGCCGTTCCCCCCGAGGGCTATCTCAAAGCCGCCTCCGAATTGTGCAAAAAGTACGGCACACTCTTCATCGCCGATGAATCCCAAGTCGGGCTCGGACGCCTCGGACACCTCTTCGCCATGGATGCCGAAGACGTTCAACCCGACCTCCTCATCGTCGCCAAATCACTCGGCGGAGGCCTCCTCCCCATCGGAGCCATGCTCGCCAGACGCGAACATTGGATGCAGGCATACGGAACCGCCCACACCTACCAGCTCAATACCAACCGATTCGGCAATGGCTCCCTTGCCTGCGCCGCCGGGCTCGCCACGCTCTCCGTTCTTGATGACCCCGCGCTTCTAAGCGAATCCCGACTCTGCGCCGAAATACTTGCCGACCGTTTCAATGAGCTTTGTGAAAACTCAACCATGATCAAATCCGTCAGCGGCAAAGGCCTCATGGTCGGCGTCGAATTTCATCCCATGCCCAAACTCATCGCCGCACACTGGAAAGCCGTCGACACCGGTGGGACCAATCAATACCTCGTCCCCGAACACGATGAAATCATTGACAGCTTTCCCGCAACCTACATCATGCAAAACCTCCTCCAGGCATACGGTATTTACACTCAAAGCTGCCGCGCCAATCCCCACGTCGTCCGCTTTCAGCCGCCACTCATTGTCAACCCCAAACAGATCAACGGCCTCGCAGACGCTGTAAAATCGATACTCTCAGAGCTTGAAGTATGGTTCAACCGCATGGATGGCCTCTTTCTTAGTTCCAATCTCGGAAAGACAAACAAATCACGAGGCGCCACGCGGTAGGGGGGTTGCAGGTCGTCGGCTGATTCGGCAATTGCAACAATAATATTTGAATCCGTCAACAAAAAAGCCAATGTCCCGGCAAGGCATTGGCTTTTATTCCGGCTGAATTCGCCCCCGTTATTTCTTTCTCTTCCTCTTGGCTTCCTCTGCCTTTCTGGCTTCCTCAAATTTCCTGACAATAGCCTTTACCTTCTCCCGTCGCTTCTTCGCTGCCGCCAACGCCTTCTTGCGCTTCTCCTCTGCCTCGTCCATCAGTTGTTTAAGTTGCTTCTTCGTTAACCATTTACGAATTTGCCTGTCTTCCTCTGCCAACAAAGCCTTGATCGTCTTCCGGTTTTTCCACTGCAATGCGGATATGTCGCTTCGCTGTTCCGTTGTCAATTCCAATTTATGAAACGGCGCATACACCCGCATTGACGTTTGTTTTTCCGCTCCTGTTCCACCGGCAGTCACCATGCCCAATACCAACAATACAACACCACTTACCATTAACATGCGCACATTTTTCATCACGGACTCCTGATCAGGATTCTTTGAACTCTGGCCTTTTCAAAGCAACTTCATCATCCGAACACGCGTCCGGCAGGCCCTTAACCGCAACAACCTACATTATTTTGGTACCGAACACAACCCTAAATTTCAAAGTGAGCTTTTCCCCAAATGCCGCGAACGCCGCACAGCCCAACCCTAAAAAACTCGCGTGACATCACTTCTTCCCTTTGACACATCCAATTACTTTTGCTAATATCACCCGTGCTTTTGAGTAAGGTCAGGGCTTCTATTAGACGTTGACCGACAAAAAAAACGTCTAAAGAGTTTTTTTTACGCCCTGCTTGACTCAAATCAACGCCCGGCTAATATCTGCCCGTGCAACAAACGGCCGAGAACAACGCGGCCACTTCCGATAAATCGGAAGCCTTGATCTTTGACAAGTGAACAGTTAGGACGCTGCGAGGATGTGGATCCGCTCTAAAGCCAGTCACGGTCGATGAGCGGGTAAGATCCAAATCATATCTCACCAGATTCACAGCTGGTGAATGTGTCAAACATCCTTGTGACGCCTGAATCAATTCCACATCGCAACCCAGCGATTTTTTGAAGTTGAATCAGATAAGGATGTTTGCCTTATTTCCTGTCGCAATAAGCCGCGACAGGGGCGATTCACTCAGCTTGCTGAGAGAATCGTCGACCGGTCTGATCGAAAGATCAGAGTTAACCGGATCTGCTTTTCATATCGAAGCAACACCTGAGAAATCAGGTTAGCAATGATAAACCAATTGAAGAGTTTGATCCTGGCTCAGCTTGAACGCTGGCGGCATGGCTAAAACATGCAAGTCGAACGCGAAACCACCTTCGGGTGGGAGTAGAGTGGCGAACGGGCGAGTAATACCTTCCTAACGTACCCTAAGGTGAGGGATAGCTCGGGGAAACCCGGGGTAATACCTCATAATCCCATCTGGCCGCATGACCGGATGGGCAAAGGCTTGCTGCCTTAGGATCGGGGAAGGCGGTATCAGATTGTTGGTGGGGTAACGGCCTACCAAGTCTAAGACGCCTAGCGGGTGTGAGAGCACGACCCGCCGCATCGGGACTGAGACACTGCCCGGACTCCTACGGGAGGCTGCAGTAACGAATCTTCCGCAATGCGCGAAAGCGTGACGGAGCAATGCCGCGTGCAGGATGAAGCCCCTCGGGGTGTAAACTGCTGTCAG
>JANQQT010000093.1 GCA_028284925.1 Phycisphaeraceae bacterium
TTCACGCGCACACCTCCACCCCCTACGCCTTTCCATACAACACCCGATCCATCCGCGCATTAATATCCGCCAGCCTGTCCTTCCCACCACCCCCCACCTCCGCCGTCGACCAACCCGTAAAATTGATCTCCGCCAGCGCCTTCCTCACCGCCGCCCAGTCCACATCCCCATCACCGATCCGATTCCACGTCCGCTTCAAAAACGGCCGGTCCTTCTGCCCACCCCAATCCTTCACATCCAGCTTCACAATCCGCTTTCCCAGCGTCCTAATCCACTCTTCAGGCTTCCCATACCGCCTGTGATTCCCAATATCAAAATACGAACCCACCCATGGCGACTCCGCCGCATCTATATACTTCGCCAGCAACTCCGCACTCTGATCCGGCGGCCCCCCATGCTTATAGCAGAACCGATTCCACACATTCTCAATCAAAATATGAATCCCCAGCTTCGACGCCAGCGGCAACGCCTTCCGAATCTGCGCCAACGACCGATCCCAGCACTGCTGCTGCGTCGCAGTCTTATTCACCACCCCCGGCACCAGCAGCACCGATGACCCGCCCACCGCGTGCGAGTTCCGAATCGCCGTTTTCAGGTTCTCAAGACCCTTTTCCCGCGTCTCCGCCTTCGGGTCCGACAACCGAATATTCCAGTGCGTCGAGCACACCACCCCATGAATCGGCAGCCCCGTCGCCTCCGATGCCTTCAACGCTTCCTTCTTATTCACCCCGCCCGGCGAATTCAGCTCAATCCCGTGATACCCCAGATCCTTCACAATCTTGAACTTCTCCGTCATCGTCTTACCCACGCGCGCCATCCCTATTTTCAACGACTTATAAATCGGGAGCGCATCCTTCCCCTTCCCGCTCTCCGCCGCCTTCACTTCAGTCGTTGTTCCGGCCGTCGCCAGAATCGGCGCTGCCGCCGAGGAAATTGCCGCAGTCTTGATGAACTTTCTACGATCAGGGGAGTCTAAGGCCATGGGATCTCCATAAGGGAATGTTACACATTGGCGGTACAAGTCGTGCTATTGTATAATGAACCGACTTGGCTAAACGCCGGTATTAACAGAAAAATCCCGGAGATTTTATCGATGAGTGACGCACCCACGACACGACGACGCTTTATCCAATCCAGCGCGACCGCAGCCGCCGGCGCGACGGCCGCTCTCAATTTGACCGCCGCCACGACCGCATACGCCGCTGGAAAAGGAACCCTCAAAGTGGGCCTCGTCGGGTGCGGCGGACGCGGTACCGGCGCCATCCAGAACGCCATGAACGCCGACGATGATGTCCAGCTCGTCGCCCTCGGCGACCTCTTCCTGGATCAGGCCCAGGGCACGCTCCGCACCGTCAAACGCAACTACAAGGATCCCGCCAAGGCCAAAAAAGTTGCTAAAAACGTGAATCTCTATTACGGCTGGGACGCCTACAAACGCGTCATCGATGATGTCGATGTCGTCTGCATGGCCACCACCCCCCACTTCCGCCCCATGATGCTCAAATACGCTGTCGACCAGGGCAAACATTCCTTCGTCGAAAAACCCGTCGCCACCGACCCCGTCCACCTCCGGGCCATCTGGGATACCTGCCAGGAAGCCAAAAAGAAGAATCTAGCCGTCGTCTCCGGGCTCTGCTGGCGATACCACTACCCTAAAGTTGAAACCATGAAACGCGTTCTGGATGGCCAAATCGGCGATATCGTCTCCATCGAAACCATCTACAACGCCGGAACACTCTGGCACAAGGGACGCGGCGACAAATGGTCGGATATGGAATACCAGATCCGAAACTGGCTCTACTTCACCTGGCTCAGCGGTGACCACATCGTTGAACAGGCCATCCACAGCCTCGACAAGATGGGCTGGGCCTTGAAAGAGAAGGAACCGGCCCGATGCTGGGGCGTTGGCGGTCGCCAGGTGCGCACCGATCCGAAATACGGCAACGTTTATGACCATTTCTCACTGGTTTACGAATTTGATAATGGAATTCGGGGATACCACCAGTGCCGTCAGATGTCCGGCACGGCATCCCGCGTTCGAGACTATATCTACGGCACCAAAGGCATCGCCGACATCTTTGGGCATCGTATCGAGGGCGAAAAACCCTGGCGATACCCCCGTCGCGGCAAGAAAAACAACATGTATCAGACCGAACACGATGAGATGTTCGCCTCGATTCGAGCCGGCAAATCCATCAACAACGGTGAATATATGTGCAAAAGCACGATGCTGGCGATCATGGGCCGTACAGCCGCCTATACTGGCCAGATCATCGACTGGAAAAAGCTCTGGAATTCCAAGCAGAATCTCGCCCCGCCGAAGTACGAATTAGGCCCCCTGGCCGAGCGACCGGTTGCCATGCCGGGCCGAACGGCATTTATATAAGAAAAAATGATGAGGTGACGCTAAACGCCGGTTCACCTCTATAATGCCATGTTAAACCAAGCTGCCACTTTGCCGGATGGACCCACAGGAGTCTAAGCCATGCGTATAGGTATTTTGCCGTTTCTTGCCGTTATCGTCGGGCTGGTTTTATCGAGCGCGCCACAAGCTCAAGCGAAAGTGACGGACGAGGAGGTTCAAAAGAAGATCAAGGAACTCGTCAAGGCGCTATATGATTCGCAAAAAGGCGGTATCTGGGAAGATACCCCCAAACCCCCGGAAGATGAAGGGGGACATCCTAAGTGGGGTGGTACGACGGCACTCGCGGTTTACGCACTCCTGACCGCCGGGGAAAGCTACCAGAACCCCAAAATCCGACAGGCAATCGAATTCCTGAAAAAAGCGCCAATTAACGGAACCTACGCCATCGGCGTTCGTTGCCACGTATGGAGTTCATTACCCGATTCCTTCAAGGAATACCTCAAGAAAGACGTCTACTGGCTGACCGAGGCCCTGCACGCAGCCGGCGGAATCAAGGGCCGGTCATGGCGCTATACCAAGGATGCCAAGGACTGGGACGTCTCTGTCGCTCAGTACGGCCTCCTCGGCCTGTGGGAAGGCGCCAAACGTGGCATCGGCATTCCCTCAAGCGTCTGGAAAGATGTAGAAGCCTTCTTTCTCGATGTGCAAAACGATGACGGGGGATGGGGATACACGCGTGGCGGAAGTTATGGCTCCATGACAACAGCAGGTCTCGCATGCTTGCACGTCACCCAGGACTACCTCCATTACCGAGCCTACAAGAAAGCTGGTACCACCATCGGCCATCCTCTGCAGAAAAAAATCAACGATGGTTTGGCTTGGTTGAACAAACACTACGAGCCCAACAAGAACCCGGGTAAGGGTGGTTGGACGTGGTACTACCTCTATGGTGTGGAACGTGTCGGGCTGGCATCGGGCATTACCACATTCAACAAACGAAACTGGTACCAATCCGCAGCGGAATACCTGATCAAGAACTCAGGCGGACAGACCGTCCAACAGGCCTTTTCGCTGTTGTTCCTGACGCGTGGTCGCGTTCCGGTTTTTGTCAACAAACTCAAAGTCCCGGATTATGACTGGAATAATCGCCCCAGGGACATGGCCCGCCTGACGTCATGGGTATCCGACACGGTTGAGAAGGAAATGTTGTGGCAGGTGGTGAACGTCGGTACGCGTGCCGAATCCTGGCTGGACGCACCAATCCTGTATATTGCCAGCCACAAGGCTTTCGACATGGACGAGGGGACGTACAAGAAGATCAAGAAGTTCATTTCCCTCGGCGGTCTGGTTGTGACGACGGCGGACGAAGGGAATCGCGAATTTACGCGCAGCATCGAGAAAATGTACAAGAACATGTATCCCAACTTCAAGCTCGCGGAGCTGGATGAGAAGGACCATCTTTACAACATCGTGTTTAAGCTCAAGAAAGACCCCGCGAAAAAAATCATGTCGCTACACAATGGTATTCGTCACCTCGCCATTCATCTGCCGTTTGACGTATCCTGGGAGTTGCACAGCCCCGCATCCAGCGATGTGAAGATGAAGCAATTCTTTGTGAATCTCTACTACTACGCGACAGAGAAGGGACAACTTCGGCCACGTCTTGCTGAACACGTGATGCGTGTGAAGCGAAACCCCGGTGAACTGGAACCAATCGCGGTGGCGCGTGTGCGACACAGCGGAAACTGGAACCCCGAGCCGGAGGCATGGAACGTCCTGCGGACCTACATGATCAATAACGGCAAAGGCAACCCATCCTACAAGATCGTGACGTTCGCAGAGCTACCGGATTCAGGGGCAAAAGTCGCCCATATTGGCGGTATCGACGAGGTTGAATTTTCCGAAGCGGACAGGCGTGCATTGAAGACGTTCGTTCAAAACGGAGGCACAATTCTGTTTGAGCAATACGGCGGCGAAGACCTCGCATTCATTGACGGAGCCGCTGAACTGGTTGAAGATGCGGAATTATCAGACGGCCGTATCCGTCCGCTAAGCCATGCTGAAACAATCGTCACCGGAAAAGGAATCGGCGGTTTTGATCTCACCAAGATTCAGATGCGTCCTTACGCCTTACTCAAGAGCGGCAAGAAGGACAAGATTGAGATGGATGCGCTTACCGTAAACGGGAAACCTCGCGTGCTATTATCGCAGTTTGATCTTTCGGAAGGCATGCTTAACCAACCCGTATGGGGCGTGCAAGGTTATTCATCGAAGTCAGCTCTGGAAATCATGTCGAATGTAATCCTTTACGGCGCAAAAGGCGGCTGATACCAGCGCATCATCTTCCATTTTCGACGTTCGCCTTTGATCTCACAGTCATTGTTCCGTCATGTTGTACATAGCGCAGGACCACTATCTCAAATGTAACGTCGGGGGAAATCCATGTCGCGAGTATGGCGATTACGTTTGGTTTGTGATAAAATCCGCTTAGTATTCTGATTCTTTTGCGCAGGAGTCGGGTTAATGCGGTTCATGAATTTCGTAATTGGTTGCCTACTGATCGGTATTTTCAATGCCAGTACGTGGGGATTGGAAACAGATCAGTTCACAACACCTAAGAAACCTTTGCCGGATATCGGTCCGCAGTTGTCGGAGTATGTCCACAAAGAACTGCAAAAGATTATTGCCCAAACGCAGAAGGAATATAAGAATCATAAAGCCAAGCTCGCAAACAAAGAAGTGGCAGCGTGGGACAAGCTGCATCATCGGCATCAGATGAAGCAGATTCGCAACGGAAACCGGCTTATAGACCTGATTTATGACCGGATGGGCAAGGGGTTGATTGAATCGACCGTCGGCGCATGGCTGAGGACGGTCAAGGTGGGAGATAAGAAAGCCCATTTTGATGTCGGCTACGGTGACTCGGTATTTGGGTTGTCGGTAATCAGACACCCCCTTCTCCTTCGGGCGGTGGCGCCGACGGTGAATATTTACGGCGTGTACATGGGAACAGATAAGATCGATCATTTCTTCGCTCAGGGTTGGGATTACCATGAGAAATGTCGGGAAGCACTTCGCGATGGCGCGAAACCGGCAGAGGCGTTGAAGGCGGCGATTAAGCATGGGAAGCAACAGGAAAAGTCCTATTACGGTCTTTGGCCGGCGGGGACCTACTCCAATGCGGATCTCGCAGCGGATTATGCCGGTTATAAGTTCCTGCTGAACCTGACCCAACCGGTCAAAGTCGGAAAAAAGACGGTGACACCTGTACTGATCTGGAAGAAAAATACTTGGACATTTAACCCGAAAGCAGGCAAGGCGTACCTCAAGCCGTTTATGTCACACCACTTCAATGAGGCGATGAATCCGAATTGGTACGACGGGAGCGTACGCGGGTTTGTGAGGTCTGCGGTTCGCAAACGGTACAAGACGTGGCTGAAATTTTACAAGACGACGCCTGAAGCAGAAGCGAAGCGTGTCAAACAATTGGCAACCTGGCACGGTGAGGATTACGGCCATAGGGGATTTGCGGATGTGATCACGATTTCCAACGTGCTGGCCGAAAGCGAGTAACGGCGGTACGGCGAGTGGGGTATTATCATTCAAGTTGATGAGAATGGAGAGGTTTGGTCTAATGTCCCGGCTGATCGAACAGCCGGATGGGATGTTGTCATTGTTAAAAGTATCGAACAGGTATGGTCGACGGGGCGGACGTGGCTGGAGACCTTATCTGCTAATTCCCAAATATCTGGGCGTATGTCTTTTTCTGGGTGGGCTTGTGGCCATGCTCGCGGTAGGGATTGCTTTTCGACCGGATGAACGTAGTGGCGTTGAGGCCTGGCGGGACTGGCGCGTCGCGACCGAAGCGATGAGTATCATCATTCGGTTTACGACTGTACCCGGATTGCTGATGGCCATGATGTGCGGCAGTGTATTGCTCTATATCCACGGGCTTCCGGTATGGCGCATGCGATGGATCAGGGTAAAGTTGGCGGCCATCGCGATCAGTATCCCCGCGTTGCATTTTTACCTGAGCGGTAAGCTGGCGGTGATGCGTATGTTTGCCCGGGAAGTTTCGGGAAACGGGAAAACCGTTGATTTTTCCAGAGGAACAGGGGATATCGCCTGGTATCTTGGCGTCCTGAGTTTGGGGATTGTGGTGACGACATGTATCATTGTGCTTGGAAGGCACAAGCCGCGACTGGGGCAAAGCGTGGCGACATTGACACGGACGACCGGAAAGGACAAATCATGAGGATTTCGGCTCTTGCGTTTTACGGGATGTTTGGCTTGCTAATGTTGGGGTGCAATGACGCAGTAAAGGTCGATGGAGACGGAACGTATCCGACCCCTTTGCATATCGAAGTAAGGTTGTCGGCGACTGAGAGTCGCCATGCTCTCTATCGACTGGAGTCAGACGGGACGTTGTATTTCGGCGGTGGGCGCGAGGTATTGATCGGGGAATCAAAGCCAGCGGGAACGCTTACGCATGAACAGCGCAGAACGCTTTGGCAAATCGTTGACAAGTACAACCTGTTTGAAGCGGACAGTACATTCTTCGGCAAGGGCAAGGAGATTGATTATGATGTGAAGTTGCGGGCGGGAGGGAAGAGAAGGAATTTCAAAACGTATGACGACAAGGCGAAGGGATTGGCGGAGTTGACCGCAAAACTGGATGAATACCAGAAGGAATTGCGTTATGGGAAAGTGACCCGACTGATTGATGAGCGAGTCAATCGGGCCGGTGGGAAGGTAAAAAAACAAGACTGAAGAAGTGCAGGTAGAGAGACGTCGGTTGGCAGGCGAGTGAGAGGTATATGAGGTATATCTTATTGGAATCGACGGCGTGAGAGGAATTCTACAGGGAGATCGGTTGATTGATTCAGGGCCAGATCGGCCAAGATTTGGCCAATGACGGGTGCGAATTTGAAGCCATGACCGCTGAATCCGGCAGCGAACGAGACGTTGGGGTATAGGGGATGCTGATCAATGATGAAGTGACCATCGGGGGAGTTGGTGTACATACATATCTGACAAGACGAAAGGGGGCCGTGTGCAGATGGAAGGTATGTCTTAAGCGCATTCTGGGGTATGAAATGGTCTTCCGGGCGGGGCTCCCGATCGACGGTGTCGGGTGTCGCGGGTGATGCAAGTTGATGGAGGGCTGCTTTGATACTGGTTTCATCAGGGAGAATCGGGAATCCATAATAGATCCCCGGATTTTCCGCGTTTTCCAAATCAATGGCCCAGACGGGTAACACGCCAAGCGTTAGATACGTGGGACTTGAAGGCTTAAACCAGCACAGCGATTGCCGTGTGACACGAAGTTCCACACCGAGGTCACGAATGACCGAGCCTGCCCACGCACCGACTGTCAGGATAAGGTTTTGGGCGTGATAGGTGTCCTGCGACGTCGTGACGACTACACCGCGGGGTGACGCCTTGTAATTAACGATTACTTCATTGGTGTGAATGTCGGCGCCGAGTCGGGTGGCTTGGTCCGCGAAAGCCTGTATTGCCAGTTCACTCATCAGAAAACCGGCATCGGGCTCGTATACAGCGTGATAATGATCCGGAACGGTGAACTGAGGAAACTGATCGCTTATATCCTGGCGCGTGAGGTGGGAATGGGGAAGTTGGTGAATGGATGCGGCCTTGAGGGAGTGGTCGACAAGATCGCTCTCAGGTCCGCCGAGGTATATCCCACCCACACGGTAGAGAAGTGTGGATTCCGATTCGCACTCAAGTTGGCTCCAGAGGTTGTAGGACTGCCTGAGGAGGGGGACATAGTCTGGATGTTCGTAGTAGGCAAGGCGGATGAGCCTGGTGTGGCCGTGGGATGAACCGAATTGGTTCGGAATTCCAAATTGCTCGATGCCGAGCGTCCTGGCGCCGCACTTTGCAAGTTGGTAGCAGGTTGCGGCGCCCATCGCGCCGACACCGATGACAATTACGTCAAACGATTTGGGCATGGGAATCAGGCGTATGCTCTGACGACACCGATGACCACACCCTGGATTTGGCAGCCATCGACGAATATCGGTTCATATTTCTCATTGGCGGGCTGGAGCCGTATGCCGTTTCTTTCCTTATAAAATTTCTTGAGCGTGGCTTCGCCATCCTCAAGGAGGGCGACGACCGTCTGTCCGTTTCTGGCCGTTTCGGTGCGGCGGCAGATGACGTAGTCGCCGGATCGAATCTGTTCCTCAATCATGGAGTCGCCGGTTACCTCGAGAACGAATACATCCCCGGTGCGCGACATACCGGGCGGGGCAAAGAGTTCCTCAAGATCGAGGGCATCCTGATCCTCAATGGCTTCGATAGGCATACCCGCAGCAATGGAGCCGACGAGCGGTAGGCGTGTGTTTCGGGATTCGCTAGGGAGACCGGCCTCAGGCGCCAACTCCAAAGAGCGTGCCTTGTGCGGATCTCTGACCAGCGCACCCTTTTTGATGAGTGCTTCGACGTGTTCGAACACCGTGACTTTGCTGACGCCCATTTCGTCGGCGAGTTCCTGCAAGGTCGGGGAATAACCCTTGGTCAACTGCGAGTCCCGAACGTATTCGAGAATTCGTTTCTGCTTGGGTGTGAGTTTGAGGCTCATCGTTAAGCTCCGTGGTCATGAGCGATGGGTTGTCCTGTGAGAGATCAAAAGTTGAATCGAGAACCGGCAAGTCCCGATCCAGCCTTAATTCCACCGGTCGATCGTTGATGCGATCGGCTGCGATATCGGCAAGGACAGTTGAAGCAGCCTTCAACGGGGCGACGGGGAATTGTTTGCCATTAATGGTAATGCGTCGAATCGTGGCGTGAGGAGCGATCGCGATATCCATCTGTGGGTTGGGGATCGACTGAGCGTCTTCGGTCTCAGGGATCGAACGGGATGAGTCGGCGATGTGCATCATCATGTTTGAGGCCGCCTTAAGCGTGATTTGCTGCCTGGCAAGCCAGGCGTCAACGGCATTCGCAATGGCGTTAAGCGAACCGGCCCTGACCCAATCTCGATCCGTGGAAGAAATTTCATTCGTATTAGAGATTTCAACGGTGTCTACCGCTGGCGTATTGGATGAAGGGGGCGAATGTTTGCAGGCTGATTTCTTTTTAGCATCTTGACGAGGGTATCGGACGTAGGCTGCGAGCGAATCATTCGAGTCCATATCCTGTTCACCGCCGGGTTTCTGGTAGGGTCCAGAGAACGTGGAAAGTCGATTTCCGTTAGGTTCGTAGCGTTTGACATAATCCCCACCGGGTCCGAGCATAACGAGAGGCAAAGTCATAGGATATCTCCGAATATTGGGCCTGTACCTTCATGTAACACACGATGTAGTATGAGGTGGCGTGTGCCTGATGAAGGTTTCGACCATCGGCGCGATACAACTTGAATGAATCGGCAGGTTTTTGTTCGGGTAATATTACCCGAATAAATACCAAACGGCAAGCGGTCGCCACAAATTCCCTTCATTGCCGGAGTTATTGCATTTGGAGGAAGGTCTTTTGCTACGAAAAAAATTTTTCGCGTCGCTGAGTTATCGGTATCGAACTATTGACGGAACGCGATACGAAATCGTGATCATCCGGCTTCAGATCGACTGAGACAAGTCACTTTGCAACTGTTGGGTCATCTCAAAAGAGCAATTGGAACTTGGGGTTGGAAGGACTCGACGCAGAAGCATTTGCCGGTTAAGTTGTTAGTGGATGGTTCAGAACAAATTACAGAATGGATACGGGGAGACTCAACACCCCCTCAGCCCGCCCATATGGTGCGCTGCCGCGTGGACGTCCGGTATCGTGATCCATAAGAGTAATCTGGATATGCGCATCCTGCTTACCGCAGGCATCATTGGGCTTGTTGGGGCAGTGATTTTGATTTGGGTTAGAGGGAGATCAGCGAGACCGATCGTACTTATGATCGGTGGCCTGATCATGATGATCACCGCCGGGGCAATCTGGACAGGCCTTGACGAATCGAGACGAAAGGGATTTGGTCTAAGAGCCGGGCAATCACAAAAGTTGGTGGTCTTGGAAGGTGTGGTGGAGACCGAACCGCGGTCGATAGTGAAGGCATCCGGAGCAATGGGCCATTTTGATTATCGTCCCCCTCGAACAACATTCCTGTTGCGTGTAACGAGAAGGAAATCGGATGAGGCCTGGAGGAAGGTTTCAGCGGGAGTCTGGGTATCCGTTCCCGCGTATGACAATCGACTCGAATTAGGCGATCGCGTGCAATGTACAGGCTGGCTTACGGCAATCATGCCTCAAATGAATCCGGGAGGAAATGACTTTGCCGAGGTGATGGCCAGTCGTGGGGCGGTAGGTCGACTTCGGCTCGCCAATCGGGGAAATTGTGAGATTATCGAACGCGCGCGGGAGTCCCGCAACTGGGTTGAGGGTGCACAAAAACATCTGATTGAAGGCGTGCGGTGGGCTTTGCGACACGACTACGAAGGGAAAAACGACGAAGAAGATGCTGCAATGGCATTGTTGGAGGCGTTATTGATCGGCGATAGGCGAAATACGCCCAAAGACCTGAATGAGGCGTTTCGACGAACCGGGTTGGCACACTTGCTGGCGATCAGCGGCTTGCATTTGAGCATCCTTGCGGTAGGGGCGTTATTCCTAATTCAAGCGGTAACAGGGCGGCCTAAACTGGCATCCGTCTGCGCGATAGGGTTGCTGTTGGTTTACCTGGTCATCGTTCCGCCTCGCGTTCCAGTGTTGCGGGCGGGACTGATGACGATCTTTGCGATGTGGGCGTTGACAAGGGGGAGGCGTGTATCGTCGATCAGCGTGATGTGTCTGGCGGGCCTGGTCTTGTTGGTGTGGCGACCCGGCGATCTGTATTCGGCGGGTTTTCAGTTGAGTTTTGCCGTGGTAACGGGGCTTGTGTTGTTTACGGGGCGTGTGGCGAACTGGATGTGGCCGAGGCCGTTGATTGAATGGCAACCGAGCGCGTGGAACGCCGTTGGACGATCGGTAGTGAATTATCTTGCGGTGAGCTTAGTGGCGTGGCTGGTGGCGATGCCGATCGTGGCGTATCACTTTCAAACGATCAGTCCGATGACGATTCCCGCAACGATGCTGGCGTTGATCCCGGTGTGCTTCCTCTTGTGGTTCGGATACCTGAAGATTCTGGCAACTGCGATCTTGCCGGACTTGGGGGGAACGGTCTTGGGGCCGGTACTCTACAAGGCAAGTGAGAGTGTAGTTTGGTGTGTTGAGACGATGTCGCAACTACCGGGGGTTGTCATCCATACACCCGCACCGTCGGTAACATGGAGCCTATCGACACTGGCTGTGGGTGTGGCGCTGATGAGCGGTATGTTTGTGGGGCGCAGGAAGGCAATGCTCACAAGTGTGTTGATCTGTGTGTTATGGTTATTCTGGCCGGCGATAACCAAGATTCCTGGAAATGAGGCACTTAAGGTCAACATGATGGCGGTCGGAAATGGGTCCTGTTACCTGTTACAAAGCGGTGGTGAGGTCATGGTTTTTGACTGTGGCTCAAGAGACCTCATCGACATCACGACCGTAGTGCTGGAACCGGCATTCCGGAGATTGGGCGTGCATCGTGTGGATCGACTGGTGATTTCCCATCCCGATATC
The DNA here is from genome assembly GCA_028284925.1 of Phycisphaeraceae bacterium. Lineage (GTDB taxonomy): Bacteria > Planctomycetota > Phycisphaerae > Phycisphaerales > Zrk34 > JANQQT01. The sequence goes on from JANQQT010000093.1 coordinate 11,969, forward strand.
GACCATTTTAGCGGCGCTTTGGAACTTGTGGATGCATTTGACGTCCAAGAAATATGGGTTGGACAAAGCTTCATGGCCAATGCAGATGAAAAGAAATGCTCCGCCGCGAAGTTCTTATTGGAGGAATTGAAAAATAGGCACGTTACCGTTAGGGTGGTGGGACAAGGAAAGCGGGTGGCCTTTGGTAAGGCAAGTCTGGAAGTGGTCTGGCCACCTGAAGGCGAGGGATTCGATAAGGACAATGACAATTCGTTGATGTTGTCGATACGGGCGGCAGGCCGAAGGGTATTGCTCAGCGGAGATATTCAACAGGAAGCGATGAAAGCGATGTTGGACGCAAAAGGTGAATTTGATCTTGAGGCGGATGTCATCGAATTGCCCCATCACGGGAGTCTGACAGCTCATGTGCCGGCAGCTCCGAAATGGGTTGCTGCGACCAGAGCAAAACTGGTGTTACAGTCGTCCGGGTTTGAGCGCGTACGAAAGGATCGGTGGAAGGACCATCTGAAGGATACCCCGAGATATATCACCGCACGCGACGGCATGGCCGAGGTGACGATCACAACCGACGGTACGATTAAACACCACCGATTCCTTGACATCCCAATAGACCTGACTCCGGATAATCCCTTAGAATAGAGCAGGTATAAAGAAAGGAAAGCAATCATGATTGACGGCAAATTGACAGGTCGGCAAATAGGATTGAGTGTTTTTCTGGGAATGTGTTTTGTATTGAGTCCGGCTGCGACATGGGGAAACGATCATGCAGAAATTGTTGAAATCCAGAAGCAGCTTAAGCAATTGCAGGAATCGCTAAGGGAAACTCAAAAGCTATTGAAAGAGGCGAAGGAGGGGATGGCTGAATTGAAAGCGTCGAAGCTGGATCCGATGACCATGGCATTTTTCAAGGAGTGGCGTGAGGAGAGACGTAAGTATGACATTTCCCGGCGATGGCTGGAGCGGGAGCAGAAGCGGACGGAGTATGCCAAGGGCGCATTGCGAAGGACAGCCCAGGCACAAGGCACAGCGATTGAGAAGCGCGCATCCTCCCTTGCGAAAGCGGATCAGGTTAGTCAACAGAAGGCTCCAGCCAAACGAGCCAAACTCGATGTAGGGCGAGCCCGTCGAGGTTATGGGTTCGGATATGGGTACGGGTATGGCCATCCCTATCAACGCTACGGATACGGGTATGGTCATCCGTTTTATTATGCGCCAGCTTACGACTACTTCCCCATCGGTGGTTTTTATACGGCCCCCCGGACCAGCACATTCATTCCGGGGCGCGGAATTCATTCATCCGGATTCAGGTTTAGAGGGAGTTATCAGGGGAGTAACTATTCGTTTCGATTCGGGGCTGGGGCATTGAGGTAAGGCTGAGGCCGGGGAAAACAATTGCCGTTGATTTGAAAGCTTGAGGGGAGCAAAATTCAACTGGAATTAGTATGCTTACGTGCTATTGGCGAATATGATTCCGCCTAGTGTTCTTGTATGCATGCAGGGCTATCTACCTTGACAATAAACCATAAAAGTTGCGCAAAAAGAACGATGGTGTTGGTCAGTGTGTGCTGTGCCCTTCAGTTCGTGTGTGCAAAGGGAATTGCAAGTGAAAAGGCGGCGGTGAATGGGAACGCAAACAGCGTGGCGGAGAAACTTTACAGGGGTCATATCAAACCAATTCTGGCCAAACATTGCCTGAAATGTCACGGTAATGAGAAGAAGCGAAGTCGTCTGGATTTGAGGACCATTGCGTCGGCAATCAAGGGAGGTAAATCAGGAACGGCACTGGTGGCGGGGAAACCTGAGAAGAGCGTGATGTATACCTCGGTGTTGCCCAATGCAGATCCGCATATGCCGCCGAAGGGTAAAGCGTTGACGAGAGATGAAACGGAGCTGATTCGACGGTGGATTTTGTCCCTCGGGGGAAATGATGGGTGGAAGAAACCCGGCAAGATTACACCAAAACCCAAGGTCGTATGGCAACCGCCTAAGGGGGCAAATCCGACAAAGGTTATTGATCGGCTCGTCGAAGAAGGATGGAAACGATACAAAGTAACGCCCAGCAAGATTAGCGATGATCGAACCTTTGTGAGGCGGGTTTATCTGGATTTGACGGGGACGATTCCGACGGTAAAAGAAGCGCGTCAGTTCTTGGCAGATGGGCGTAAGGATAAGCGTGAGCGACTGATCGAGTTGTTGGTGAACAGCAAGGCCTATGCTCGGTATATGCGTGAGGTTTTCACTGCGAATCTTCTGGGTCGTACGCGATCGGATCGAGAGCAGAGGCGGGAGAGCCAGGGTTGGAGTGAGTACTTGGAGCGGGCCTTTGAGGAGAATCGACCATGGGACCAGATGACACGGGATATGCTCTTGGCAAGACCTGATTCGAAAGAAAATCGTGGGAGTGTATGGTTCCTTTATGAACGTCGAAACAAACATCAGACGATCGCGGAGGCGGTGGCTCCGGGGTTCTTTGGGGTTCAGATACAGTGTGCACAGTGCCATGACCATCCGCTGGCGAACGAGATCAAGCAGGCAGACTATTGGGGGTTGGTGGCGATCTACAGTCGGAGTGAGAATGGCGCAGGGCGATTTGGTGTGGGCGTGACGGAAAAGGCGGTGGGCGGGTATTTGCAGTTTACGAGTTTGAGCGGAAAGACACAGCATGCGCCGTTTTCGTTTTTGGGTTCGAAAGACCTAGAGGAGAAGCGACCCGGGAAAGATGTGAAGGAAAAGAATTCAAGGGATAAGTACACGCGTGTGGATGGACGGGTCGTGCCGAAATATTCACGTCGAGCGGCCTTCGTGGAGAAGATCGTCAAAGGAAATCCGCGGGTGGCGAGAAGCTTCGTGAATCGCATGTGGGCATTGTTGATGGGACGAGGAATCGTGCATCCACATGATAAGATGGACTCGGCGCATCCGGCATCACATCCGGTGCTGTTGGATTGGCTGGCGAAGGATTTTGAATCGAGTGGATATGACGTGAAACGATTGGTGGCCGCGATTGTTCAGAGTAAAGCCTATCAACTGGATTCGCGTCCGGGTCAATCGAATCGTCCTGATCCTGCGGCTTTTGCGACAGCATTGGATAAACCTTTGATCGCAGAGGCTTACTTACGATCGATGGCGATTGCGATGGGTGAGCCGGATAAGCAAGCTAATGCAGCGTTGCTGACAGAGTTTCGCAGGTTGTTTGGCGATGTACTTGCAGAGCAACATACTTCGAAGATCCAACAGGCACTGTTCCTGACGAACAGCCCAATGTTTGCGAAGTTTGTTAAAGTAAATGAAAAGAACGCTGCAGGCCGGCTGTTGAAGTTAAAGACGCCCGGAGAGAGGGTGATGAAGGCATTTGAAATCGTGTTTGGCCGAGGGCCCGATGAAAAGGAACTGAGACGAACGGTTTTGTATCTGAAGGAGCGGGAACAGAACAGCAAGACGGCGATAGAACAATTGTTATGGGCGATGCTGACAAGCGCCGAGTTTCGAATTAACCACTAAGATATTGATATGAAAGCACCCGGCTCATCGTCGAAAGACCCCCGAAGCACATGCGGCAGCGTGGACCATCGTCTCCACCGCCGACAGTTTCTTGAGGGTGTGGTGCTGGGTGGGGCGGCATCAGTTTGCAGTTTCAGCGGATTGTTTTCCGTGCCGGCGTTTGCGGAGAAGGTTAAGAAGCAGCAGAAGCGATGTATTCTGCTTTGGTTGTGCGGGGCGCCGAGTCAGTTTGAGACCTGGGATCCGAAACCAGGCAAGCCATCTGCAGGGCCTTTTGGTTCGATCAAGACCAAGATTCCTGGGATTCATTTCAGCGAGTTGATGCCGAAGTGTGCGACGATCAATGATAAGTTTTCGATTATTCGATCGATGAAGACGAGTCAGTCGGAGCATTTTCAGGCGATCGATTTGCTGAATCGCGGGGATGAGCCACGTCCACCATTTGTGCGACCGACGTTAGGAAGTGTGATCGGGGAGCAATTGGCAGAGGCGGAAAGTCCGATTCCAAATTTCGTATTGCTTGATCCGTGCCCTGAGGGGAACGAGTATAAGCGGTTTAAAGCGGGGAACTGGGGTGGATGGCTTGGCGCGGGACAAAACCCGGTGCGAGTGGGCGGAGAATACAAAATTGAGAATGTTATTCGTCCCGAAGCGCTGTCAGAAGTGGACCATTCGGAGCGAGAGGCGTTGCGGAAATTTCTTAGCCGCAAGTTTGAGAATGAGCGGAAGAGTAAGGCGGCGGGCGCGCATAATGCCGAGTTTGAAAGGGTGAAAGGATTGATGAGCTGTGCATCGCTATTCGATCTGGCAAGGCTACCCAAGAAGGATCGGGAGCGATATGGTCTTGGGACGTTTGCGCAGCATAGTTTGCTGGCACGACATTTGGTAGAAAATGGTGCTCCGTTTGTGATGGTTTCCAATGGAATGCCGTGGGACTGCCATGTGTTTAACCATGAGATTCATCAGATGCTGGTTCCAGAGCTGGATCAAGTTCTGTATCACCTGGTGAATGATCTGGAGGAAAGGGGGATGCTGGACAACACGCTGGTGATTGCGATGGGTGAGTTTGGGAGAACGCCGTGGTTAAATGCCGCACGGGGACGAGATCACTATCCGACAGCATGGAGCATGATGATGGCAGGGTGCGGGATAAAGCGCGGTCAGGTCTATGGTGCAACAGACGAATTAGGGTTTCATGTTTCCAAGGATCAGGTTGATCAACGAAGACTCTTTGCGACGATTTTTACGGCACTCGGGATTGACCCTCATGCAGAATATGACCTGGGCGATCTGCCGACGTTTCACCGTGTTGAAAAGAAGGCAAAGCCGATTAAGGAAATATTGAGTTAAGAGACTATGGCAAAACCAACCGCAAAGGCTGCAAAACACTTGAAGGCGCTTGGATTGAATACCAAGCGGCAGGTGGAGCGCCGTTTGCCATCGGGACCGATGGGGGCGGATATCACTGCGGATGGCAAGGTGGTGTATGCGGGGTGTATTGATACGACAGTCATGCGGGTTGATATGAAAACGGGGAAGCATGAGCAGATTGGTAAGCATGACAGTTATGTGTCGACCGTTAAGTTGATAGAAGAGCGGAATATGTTGATTACCGGTGGGTATGACGGTGTGATTCGATGGTATGATCTGAAGCAGAAGAAGTTAATTCGTAAGGTGAAGGCGCACGAGTTTTGGTCGTGGCGTATGGCGGTGTCGCCGGATTTGAAGACGGTGGCATCGGCGACGGGGCAGTATCTGAGCGGCGGGTATAAGTATGAACCGGCAGCGGAGAAAGAGCCGTCTGTTAAGCTGTTTGATTTCGAGAGTGGTAAGCTCCTTCATTCGTTATCGCATGTTCCGTCTGTTCAGTCGGTGGCGATCAGCCCGGACAGCAAGTATGTGGCAGCGGGAAATTTGATGGGGGAGGTTCGGGTGTGGGAAATCAAGTCGGGTAAGCTACTGGCGACCATGAAGACGAAAGATTTTACGAGTTGGGGGATTATCAAGTCGCATTGCTATATTGGCGGTGTATTTGATTTGATGTTCACACCGAACAGCCGTGAGGTGATCCTGACGGGGATGGGACCGATGCGTGATCCGATGGCGGGGAACGGGACGCAGCGATGGCAGAAGTTTGCATGGCAAGGCAAGACGCCGAAGAAAACCGGGCAGAATAATGATAAGGAAGCAGGGACGGGGTTGATGGAGACACTTGGAATGCATCCATCGGGACGAGGATTCATGATGGCGGGACGACTGTTTAAGGGCGGGTGGAACGCAGCGTTGTTCGATACAGCGACCGGAAGGAAACTTGCTTCGATGAATACCGGGCTGCGCAATACTTGTGCCCGGTTTACGGCGGATGGCAAGAAACTGATGGTCGCGGGTACTTATGGGGGGAAACCGAAGAATGGGCGTATGCCGCCTTACGGGCGGGTGGATCTGTATGACGTGCGAACATAACGGCAGCCGGGCTTTTCTCAAAAAGTATTCATTTCGAAGGATGGCAGATATGCAAATGTTGCGTAAAATGGCGGGTTTGTCGATGTTGTTGATTGTCTTCTCCGGAACCGTGGGATCGACGGGAACCATTGGCGCTGAGAAGACTGGGGGATGGGTAAGCCTGTTCGATGGTAAGACGCTCAATGGTTGGTATAACCCCTACGACTGGGGGGAAGCTTCAGTGGTGGATGGTGAGATACGCCTCGTGGCGAATCGAAAGTTTTTTTTGGTGAGTAAGAAGTCGTATGGCGATTTTGTGTTTGAGGCGGAGATTAAGATGCCTGAGGGTAAGGCAAATTCGGGGTTTATGTTTCGATGCCATGTGAAAAAAAATCGGGTTTTCGGATATCAGGCAGAAGTTGATCCCTCGAAACGGGCATGGGCTGGAGGTTTGTATGATGAGGGAAGGCGGCGATGGTTGAATCCGCTTGCGGGGCAACCGAAGAAGCAGAAGGCGTTTGATCGAACGAAATGGAATAAGTATCGCATTGAGTGCGTGGGAGATCATTTACGGATTTATGTGAATGGCATCTTGACGACTGATTATCGTGACCCCTTGGATATTGTGGGGCCGGTGGCATTGCAACATCACGGGGAGAAAGGGAAAGTGTACCGGTTTCGAAATATACGCATCAAGAATTTGGGAAAGCATGCCTGGAAACCCGTGTTTAACGGGAAAGATCTGAAAGGCTGGCACATGTTGCCGGGTGGGACATGGAAGGTGGAGAATGGCGTGATTGTGGGATCGGGAGAGAAAGACCAGAAGCGTCACGGGCTACTGCTTTTCGATCTACCGGTGAGTGATTTCACCGCAAGGTTGAAATTCCGAATAAGCAACGGAGACAGCGGATTTTATTTTCGCGTGGAGAAAGTAAAGGGGAATGACAATGCACATGGGTTGCAGGCTCAGATCGCTCCGACGATGGAGACCGGTGGGTTGTATGAGGTTGGCGGGAGAAAGTGGATAGTGAAACCTAAGGCGGATCGATTGAAGCGGCATTACAAGCCCGACAAGTGGACAGATATGGCGGTGAGTGCGCATGGCTCGCGTATTGTCGTGCATATCAACGGATACAAGGCAGTGGAATTGATGAATGATACGGGACGAAAGAAGGGATTTTTCGGATTACAGATTCACGGCAACCAAGATGTCAAGGTTGAATTCAAGGACATCGAGCTGTTGACGAAGGCGAAGACTGGAAAGGTGTTAAACTAAGGCGGTATTCGTACGACGATGGGCGCGTTGATTTATCCGGTGACAAGGAATGCGTTCAATAAATTCACTTGTATGAGTATCGACTGCTGTTGTGGCACCGGCCCGGTGTGGCTTGCATTGGCTTGAGAATCTTCGGATCAATCGCGAGCAGAAACAATGATCAAATCTGCCACGGTGTATCGTTGCGAACGTAGCGCCCATCCTGAAAATCGGAAAAGTAGAGATCAACCAGTGGATGTATGACGGGGGCCGTTTCGGAATCGCTTATCAGGCTATCCTGCGCAGCGTAGGTTGTCGCGGCAGAGCCATCGACAAGAACGTGGTACCACGGTTGGTTTCGGTCAGGTTGCGTCTGGTTTGACATGTACCAATGCTGAGAAGCCATACACTGACGATCAAACTCGACAACAACACCTCGGTAACCATAGCGATGATGCCGAACAAGTTGTCCAATTTCAAACAAAGGCTCGGTCTGACTGGAACCTTCGCTGGTATGTGATATGGCACGAATCATTGACGCTTATTTCCTCTCTTGGTCAGACACTGTTCCGATTACGGTGCTTGCCACTTCATGTTCTTACTCTTGTCCCATATAACCGCGGAGCCTAACCCATTGCGGTCGCCAACGAGTAACAAGCCGGTCTTTTCACCACCCTGCTGTGAGAGCTGGATTGATCCACCCCATTTGCCCGGGAAGCATGAAGCGACAGGTTTCTTTTTATGAATAAGTTGCCATGTTCCCTTGCCGGTACCGCGTTCGGATCCGACGAGATAGACGATTTCGTTCTTCTCGTTGTAGATCAACATTTTTCTGGCTCGAACGACCGGAAGAATGCCGCCCCCTTGCTTGGGCGGAAGGCGAATTTGTCCGAGAGCAATCACACCAACCAGGGCCAAGGCCAATACCCCAAGCAGCCAACGGTACCGTGAGACTTTTCGTTCAAGACGATTCAATCGTTCGACGACATTGGATTCGGTCATAACCAACCCCTTTCATGGACAAGGTTTGTCGATTCTCAATTGAACAAGCACTTCGGCTTAATTCAGATTCGGATATTAGTTTACCGCATCCGCAGATTGGTTGGTGTCTGAGTTGAGAACTTCTCCGGACCAACTGAAGTGAGTGTTGACTTCTCCGGCAAGCGTCTGAACGAGCCATTCCCCGATCAACTCATGTCGCCAACCTTCCTTCAACCTGCCGAGTTCCAGGCCATTTCCCCCCCGATGGGAACGGAAGAGCCGGACGATTTCATCACGCGTAGCAACGAGTGTGGGGTCTACACCATTCGCAAAGCAATGGGTTTGAAGGTAAGTCCAGAGGCTGTCCACGGCGAATCGTTCGGCGGGCAACTCATCGCGAATGGGTTTTTCAGGCCTTTGATCACGCGGGAGCGCAAGGCCTCTTTCAATGGCTTCAATGATTTGGTCGCCCATCTGCTCAGCAACGGTAATGGGAAGCCTCTTTACTTCGAACAGTTCTTCCCGCGTGCGGGGAGGTTTCTTGGCGAGATCGATCAACGACTCGTCTTTCAGATAGCTGCGTGGAGGAAGGTCGCGCTCTCGTGCGCCGACATCTCGTACGGCGACCAGCTCGATGAGGATGGCACGATGTTTGGCGCTCAGGCTTTTGGCTCCGCGTACACGTTTGGCAGCCAAACGGGGATCAAATTCAAACAGGCGTCGATCACACGCAGCCGTGCAGGCTTGGCGTGCCCAATCCAGACGACCAGAGGACTCGAGTCGGGTTACCAGTTCGTGGTGAATGGCGGCACCGTATCGCACATCATCGGCGGCATATCGCAAGTGTGCTGCTGAAATGGGCCGTTCATCCCAACTGGTGAATGTCAGGCCCTTGCCCAGTTTGGTTCCGAGCGTCTGCTGCATCAATCGAGTAAGCGAAAGCGGATAAGGCAAGCCGGTAAAACCCGCAGCAATCTGCATATCGAACACATTGGCGGCGGGCCGATCGAGATGGCGGACGACCGGTTCAAGATCCTGCTCACCGGCGTGAACTATTTTCTCTAGATCTTCGTCGGCAATGGCCTCCCAGATCGGGGTAAGGTCGATATCGGTCATGGCATCCACGACGGCAACGCGTTCATGCGTTCCGATCTGGATGAGGCATAGTTTCGGCCAATAACTCACTTCACCGATGAATTCCGTGTCGTAGGTGAACTTGCCAACACCGCGGACATGTTGGAGGAGATCCTCAAGTTGATCATTCGTCTCAACGAATTCGTGCTCGCAGGTAGGTACTAATTCATGATCCACCTGCGCCGTTGCAGCAGGAAGATCATTCATCACCTCTTCATGCTGTAGTCGACGCAGATTGGCGCGAGGATTACTCTTGCGGCGACGACGGCGTTTCCTCGAATTGTTGGTGTTTGAATCCGGTGTCATAAACTCCGACCGGTAAAAAGAGGTATGTTTGATCAACTCACTATCGATCCCGGAATATTCCATAGGGTACGACGAACCACTACCTGTCGTCAATAGGTTAATTCAGATTGGACGGAATTGACGCAAAGTATTGAAACAGAATCTTCCAAAAGCCGCCGCCTATAGCTGGGAGCTATCGAGAGAACGAATCGTGTTACCATCGAGATGTATTCCACACTCCGTCTTGCTTAATCCAGCCCACCGGCCGGACCTGGGATCTTCACCGTCTGCTACCGGCCGGGTGCAGACAGGTGTGTTGCAGCCGACGCTTGGATAACCCTGATCGTACAGTGGGTTAAATGGGACGTTGTTGGCCTTGATGTAGCCCCATATGGTCGCATCGTCCAAGGTTGCGAACGGATTAAACTTGGCGAGGCTGTTGACTTCGTCCCATTGGGCAACGGGCAAATTGGCGCGGTTGGCGGATTGGCGTCGTCTCATACCGGTGATCCATCCGGATTTTCCGACGAGATATCGGCGTTGAGGCTCGACCTTACGTATGTGGCAGCATTCGTTGACGCCTTCAATACCTCGTTCGTAAAGAAGGCCACCGTATTTGTGCTTTTGCTCGTCCCAACTCAGGTCAGCAGCGACGCGTTTGGCGCGGAAGCCGTAGCGCTCCTGAATACGAAGTCGCGTTTGATGCGTTTCGGCAAAGAGAACACCCGTATCTAAATAATACACTTCGAGGCTCTTGAGAATATCCATAGACGCAAGCATGTCGATAATCGCGACCGACTGCATTCCAAAACTACAGGCGAGAGAGAGGTTTGTCGGATAATACTCCACGGCCCAACGCAGAATATCCTGTGGGGCGGCCAGATCGAATTGCTCGGCGGCGGCCGACAAGTCAGCCTTTTGAGATTCGATCGATCGAGATGTTTGCTCGGTCTTTGGCACTTGCTCTTCGTCCACTTGATGTTCACCTTCGATTGATACCCGCCAAGACACATCGCCTACCGCATTGCGTGCGGGATTCGGTGGAGTTTCGGTTTTCATAAATCCGACCATGATCCGCAACAACGTCGCGTTCAAATTTGCGTCTTACATGCAGACGCCGCAACAGATTGAACAACAGGATTTTGCGGTCGAATCGGTGAACATCTGGTCAAGCTCCATTCAACGCTGCTGGGTGTGTAATTGCACAGCGTTAAATCTTGGATGCATCATATTCGGTGGCCGTTACGCGTTCAATGCATTCATTCGGGACTCATCTTATTTCGAATGAACGCCTTGAATCGGTTGTGCAATCAGCCTCCAGCAATCGCGGGAATGATGGATACTTCATCACCATCGTTCACGGGAGTGTCAGGCCCGTTTTCAAAACGAATATCTTCACTGTTAAGGTAAATGTTGACGAAGCGACGTATGGCACCGGATTCATCAAACAATCTCTCTTTCAGACCATCATGCCTGGCACAGATGTCGGAAAGAACAGCGGCGACGGTTTGCCCATCTCCGGCTACGGTTTCGGCGCCATCGGTAAGATTACGCAGTGGCGTGGGAATTCGTACTGTGACTGACATGAAGTGCTACCTCTTCCTGGTTTTTCAGTTCATCCAAATAAGCGTTAAATTCATCAAGCGTCGGCTCAATATGGCTGATCTCCCTGAATTCGCCAGCGATTGCTTCCTTGGTTTTCAACCCATTGCCGGTGATGCAGAGTACAACGCTTGAATCGGCGTCGAGCTTGCCGGAATTGACCAATCGCTTAGTCGCGGCGACCGTTACCCCACCCGCCGTTTCGGCAAAGATGCCTGTGGTTTCAGCAAGAAGACGTATGCCGGCGACGGTCTCCTCATCGGTGGGGTCTTCACCCCAACCACCGGTATTCCGCATGGTGGCTGCGGCGTAAATGCCGTCAGCCGGATCACCAATAGCCAGTGATTTGACTATGGTGTCAGGTGTTCGAACGGGTTTGATCCAATCTGACTCGCTTTTGACCATATCAATAATGGGGTTGCAGCCTTTGGCTTGCGCGCCGTAGATCGCGGAGGTCTTTTCCTCGACAAGCCCCAATTTGACCAGTTCCTTAAAGGCTTTGTCAATCTTGCAGATCAATGAACCGCCTGCCATCGGGCTAACGACGGCATCGGGCAATTGCCAGCCGAGTTGCTCGGCAATTTCAAAGCCCATCGTCTTGGAACCCTCAGCGTAATAGGGTCGCATATTGACATTAACCATGGCCCAGCCGTGCTGTCCGGCAACTTCGGATACAAGGCGGTTGACGTTATCGTAAGTTCCGTTGATACCGACCACGGTTGCGCCAAATACGAACGAGCCGAGCACCTTGCCAATTTCCAGATCAGAGGGGATCAGGACATAGGCTTTGAGGCCCGCTGAAGCGGCGTTGGCAGCGACGGAATTGGCGAGGTTACCGGTGGAAGCACATCCAACGGTGGTGAATCCGAATTCCCTGGCACGACTCAAAGCGACGGAAACAACGCGATCCTTGAAAGAGAGGGTCGGATAGTTAACGGTATCGTTCTTCACCCAAACTTCGCGAACACCAAGCGCTTCCGCAAGACGATCAGCCTTAACGAGAGGCGTGTAGCCGACATGTTCACCGACTGTAACGGATCCGGCAATGGGAAGCAGTTCGCGGTATCGCCACATGTTGGGTTGACGTGACTCGATGGTGTTTCGGGAAAGTACTTTCCCGATGGCATCGTAGTCATAATCCACTTCCAGCGGTCCGAAGCACTCATCACACACATAGAGCACGTCAGCCGGGAAGGACTTGGCGCATTCGCGACATTTCAGCCCCTTGAAATATACGTTCTGCTCGGCCATTTTCCGTGTGTCCTTTCCGTTTCGGACCGACTGTCAGCCCAAAATAAAAACCCCTTCCAACTCACCCCGAATTCGGGGCAGATTGGAAGGGGCTTTGATGGGTTAATCAAACAGCCTACTTATCTGCCCCTGAATCGATGTCATACCGATCTTCAGGGCTGGATTTAGCACCGAAACCCCTCAATAAATAGAAATTGAAGGCGGTTGCCGCGGTTTCGTAGGGCCAGTCCCTCCACCGCTCTTGATAAGTCCGCAATAGCGGTATTCAATTGTTGGGGAGATTATACACATTCCACCCGCCCTTTTCAATCATTCCTTTAGTATTCATAATACCCCTCCCAGCCCGTTTAACCGGGAGCTAACCCCCAAGCAATCCTAGAAATGGCACAGTTTTCATCTATTCTGGACTTTTGGCTCGGCACGACCGATATCACGGAACCGCCTACCGAAAAGGCTCAGGCCCAGTGGTTTGCGGGTGGGCAGGAGTTGGACACCCAAATCGCCGAGGATTTTAAGTCGCTGGTCAATGCCGCAGCATCGGGCAAATTCGAAGATTGGCAGGAACAGTCAGATTCGTGCATGGCACTGCTGATCCTTTTGGATCAGTTTTCGCGAAATATCTGGCGTGATAGTGCCAAAGCATTCGCAAACGATGCTCATGCACTTGAGATTGCCAATGACGCAATTTCGCGCAAACTCGATCGAGAGGTCCATTTGCTTTCCCGCCCCATGTTCTACTTGCCGCTTATGCATGCGGAAGATCTGCGCACGCAGAACCGTTGTGTGAAGCTATACGAAAAGCTAGTCGATTCAGCCCCCCGCAAGATACAGAAACCACTTAAGCATAGTCTGAAATTTGCAATTGCTCACCAAAAGGTGATTCGACAATTCGGGCGATTCCCTTCACGCAATTCAGCACTGGGAAGATCAACGACACCGGATGAACAGACCTATCTGGACGCAAACGGTGGATTCTGAAAGACCGTTTGGTTCAATATTTCAGCGCACAAAAAAACCCGCCGTTTTGGCGGGCTTTGGAAAGTGACTTATTTGTTGGGCTGAGGTGTATATCTGAGGTAAGGCTTAATTTCGGTATGCCCTTTCGGAAAGAGTCCAGGGATATCTTCATTGGCGACGGCAGGGACAATAATGCAGTCCTCACCATCAACCCAATTGGCCGGGGTGGCGACCTTATGGTTAGCCGTAAGCTGAAGAGAATCGATCACACGAAGAATCTCCTCAAAATTACGACCTGTGGACGCAGGATAAGTGATCATCAACTTGATCTTCTTATCCGGACCAATAATAAAGACGCTTCGTACCGTGAGAGTGTCATCAGCGTTAGGGTGAATCATGCCGTAGAGTGAAGCTACATTTCTGTCGGGGTCACCAATGATCGGATAATTCATCGTAGTGTTTTGTGTTTCGTTGATATCACCGATCCAGCGATTGTGGTCATCTACGGAGTCCACGCTTACGGCAATAACCTTGCAGTTGCGTTTTTCAAATTCACCCTTTGACTGTGATACAAATCCCAGTTCCGTCGTACAAACCGGCGTAAAATCCTTGGGGTGTGAGAACAAAACGCACCAACCATCGCCGATCCATTCATGAAAATCAATGGTTCCTTCAGTCGTGTCCGCAGTAAAGTTTGGCGCTACATCGCCTAGTTGAAGTGACATACCATGCCCCTTTCCAAATGAGATTCCCGTTCCTTGTAAATCGCGCCTCCTTTAGGCACGATCTACACCATAAAACCCCGTGCATTCAGTATCCGAAGGCAAGCAGATTAATATTTCGGCATGGAGGGGTCAACCTGTTCGGCCCATGCGCCGACGCCCCCGTGAAGATTGCGAACCTTGTCGTAGCCCTGGTCTTTGAGAAAGTGAGCTGCCTTTGCGCTACGTCCGCCCATCTTGCAGTGAACAATAATGTCAGCATCACGTGGAATTTCTTCAAGTCGCCCAGGAAGTTCCGCAAGCGGAATGAGGTTTCCGCCGAGGTTGCAAATCTCGTACTCATTCGGCTGTCGCACATCAAGTACGAAGATTTCAGACTCGCTGTCTAGTAGATCCTTCACCTCGCGAGCGGAAATGTCCCATGGGCTTTGCGGTTCGATTTTGGCCGCTTCACTGGTCTCACTGGGCATGCCACAAAACTCCTTGTAGTCGATTAATTCCTTGATGGTTGGATTGTCGCCGCAAATCGGGCAGTTTTTATCACGACGTATTTTCATTTCCCGGAATTTCATCCCGAGCGCATCGAATAGGAGCAATCTTCCAACGAGCGAATCGCCGTTACCCAGAATAACCTTGATCCCCTCGATGGCCTGAATGACACCAATGATGCCGGGGAGAACGCCAAGAACGCCACCTTCAGCACAACTGGGAACCATGCCCGGCTCGGGAGGCTCAGGATAAAGGCAACGATAACACGGGCCACCCTGATAATTGAAGACGCTTGCCTGGCCATCGAATCGGAAAATCGAACCATAGACGTTGGGTTTGCCAAGGAGAACACACGCATCATTAACGAGATATCGGGTTGGGAAATTATCCGTACCGTCGATGACGATGTCATACTTGGAAACGATGTCTAATGCATTGTCACTGGTTAACGGAGTGTTGTATGTTTCGACGATGCAATAGGGGTTGATTGCCTCGATCGTGCGTTTGGCGGATTCATGCTTCGGGCGACCCACATCGTCTGTGCGATGGATGATCTGACGTTGAAGGTTGGAATAATCAACGACATCAAATTCAACAATTCCGATGCGACCGATGCCCGCAGCAGACAGATACATTCCGAGCGGAGATCCAAGTCCGCCGGCGCCAATCAACAGGACGCTAGCCGCCTTGAGTTTTTTCTGTCCTTCCAAACCTACTTCAGGAAGAATAATGTGGCGGGCATAGCGTTCAAGTTCCTCCTTGGACAACTCTGCTCCCGCAACGGCAACGTCCAAACCGCCGGCAACGGCGGGCACGATGGCAACTTCGTCACCGTCGGACAGAGATGTATCAGATGACTCACGATCACGAATATTCTCATCGTTGACAAAGACATTGACAAAGTTTCGTAGATCGCCGGTGTCGCTGAACAGTTGTGCTTTCAGTTGAGGGTGCTGATCGGTGAGTTTCGTGAGAACTTCGCGTACATTGCCGCCTTCAAGTTCCACGGTGTCGTGGCCGTCCGCGTAGGAACGCAGAGCCGTAGGTATCATAACTTTTACACTCATCCCAAGGTCTCCTGGGTCTGCTCAATTTCAATGGTTTGGGGTTTGAACTTAGCGCGATCATCCTGCAAAAGCCAGCTTGTCAGTTCCTTTGCGGCTCCGTGATGCACAGAGATAATCGCAAATGCTGATCGCGGCCAGGTAGCATGGTCCAGGTCGTACTGAGATGGCCGTGAAGGATGATCCGGGTGTGAATGGTAATGGCCGATGATGTCCAGACCTTCGCGTCGCGCTTCCTTCTCTGCGATGAAAGATGCTTCAGGTGTAATGATGAACCGGTTGTGCTGCTCTTCCTCGCCCCTCATGTTCGTCGCGGGCAAGACACGCACAACCTGGAATTGCTCATCCTTGATTCGGCCGAGGAGAAATCCACAACACTCATTAGGATAAGCCCGCTCACCGTGTTCGCGAATGGCCTGATCGTGTTGAGTTTGTAACACCAGGTTCAACATTTGAATTTACCAAAAACGATGGTCCAAATACTTGGACGCGCTATCAGCCATGACGGTTACGACGACGCCGTCATTCAAATCGCGCGCCACACACATGGCCGCCTCCACTGAGGCGCCGGCGCTCATCCCCACCAGCAAACCCTCCTCACGCGCGAGACGCTTGATCATGGCCTGTGCATCCTCTGTCCGAATCCACAGATTCTCGTCAGCCATCTGCTCATCATAAAATCCAGGCTTGATGGAAGTGGGCATGTGCTTCCAGCCTTCCATTGCATGCATGGGTGAATCTGGCTGACATGAAATGCACCTGATGTCAGGGTTGAATTCTCTTAAACGTTTGGTATTCCCCGTGAATGTGCCGCTTGTACCGAGACCCGCTACAAAATGGGTAATGGAACCGTCCGTCTGTTCGATGATTTCATTGGCCGTCCCATGATAGTGAGCGAGCCAATTGGCATCGTTGTTGTATTGGTCGGGGTAGAAATAGGCGTCAGGCTCTTCTTCATAAAGACGGATGGCCTCCCGAATAGCGCCATCGCTTCCTTCGGTAAGAGAGGTTAACACCAATTCCGTCCCGTAGGCTTGCAGGATCCGCTTATGAAGATCACCTGCGCTCTTGGGTAGGCATAACTTGACTTTGTAGCCCATCGCCGCCCCGAACATGGCATAGGCGATCCCGGTATTGCCGCTGGTCGCATCCAGAATCGTTTTTTCCTTCGTCAGCTTTCCCTCTCGTTCACCCTTGAGGATCATATTCAGGGCAGGGCGATCCTTGACGCTGCCGCCGGGATTAAACCACTCGGCCTTGGCGAATACGCGAACAGGCGCCACCTCACGACTTAGGTGTCGCAATTCAATCAGAGGTGTATTGCCAACCGCTGAAAGGAGACTGTTGTGATGCGTGGCATCACAGGTCACTTCCACCGGTGTATTGGTTAAGATGCTCATGTCCATATCCGTGTGATCAGTTGCAATTCAAGCTTACGATGCAAGATTCGGCATCCACGTTACGACGTCGCAGGAACAGCCAAGCGATTTGAAATCTGTTCAATATCCGCCGACGCCGCTTCAATGCAAATCGCAATGCAATCTCTGGGATCTTCACTGCCACGCAAAACCTTCACATCTGCCCCGAATATCTCACGAATCAAGGGACCGGCAAGCTCCGACAAAATCGCATAGGTTTCAGACGAATTGGGCGCTGCCAGACGATCATGGACTTTGATTCGTACATTACAGACATTGAAAGAAATACCCTGCATATTGTCTTCTTCCGCCAATCTTTGGCACGCCGAGAATACACGTGTAAATACAAGCCTGAGATCGGTTGCAAAGTCACCGGATGAATCCCGCTTCATCATGTATTTCATTCCTGGACGAGAGGCCATATCCAGAGCATAATCGCCTTCGTGGCCGATCAGCATCACGCCGGGCCCGTGAGGAACGTGTATGTAATCCGCCACGTCAATCAGCATGCCATCGACAACTTTCTCCCGAATCCAGCGATGAAAGATTGGAATTAAGGCGGCTTCGTTGACGCTCGCATCGTCGTCTACAAATATTTTTGCACTTACTCGTGAAGGATTCATAGGAAAATTCCAATCTCACATCGACTTTGACTCTTCGAGGTTATTTCAAAACCTCTGCGGTCGACGCAGTGAGTCGGGCTTCGCAGGCGTGCGTTGCCTCGATGAACAAGTTCGTTTCCTCGATGGTCGATCGCGCTGTATCTCGTTCTACCTCAACGTCATCGCGTTCGTGTCTGTCAAACAGATACTGAGCAAATTTACCCTTAGCATATCGATCGTAAAATAATTCGGTGTCAAAAAATCGTTTGCGGAATTCATCAACGATCTGATCCGCATCATTGCTGATATCCCAGAACTGGGTTCGGACGAGCGCCTGGGCAGCCAAGACCATTCCCTTGTATGCCAGGGCGTCGGCCCCAGCGTAATCTTCATCATCGAACGCAACCTGGGCATCGAAGGCTTCGGATTCCGCTTTACTGATCTCCATCGAGAACATGGAGACAACCTCACCAGCACACTCACCGACCCCCATGTCGCCAAGTGTAAACTCTCGGGCATCCCCCCAGTCGGTGTAAAAAGACGGATCCTCGCCGTAAGAGGGAACAGTCATAAAAGGCTTGAGCAATTCGCGAACTTCCTTTTTACCCAAACGGGCGATCCACTGGCGAAACGATTCATCGCCTTCGCGCTGCTGCACAAACGTATCGGTTAATGAATCAACCAGCTCCGGGATTCGCTTGGATGGAACGGCGCCCATCATCATGCCGTAGGCTCCACCGTTTTCCTCCCACTGTCCACCGAGTACCACCTGGAAGTGGGGTACCGCGTAGTTACCCACTTTCCGAGAGTTGCCGTAAAAACCCAGGTCCGAAAGGTGATGTTGCCCGCAGGAGTTAAAGCAGCCGCTTGCCTTGATCTTCAATCCCTTTACCGAATCGGGAAGAGTATCACGCTTGGCGGTCAAATGGCTTCTCAGCTCACCCGCCACCCCACGAGAGGCGGCGATGCCCAATTTGCATGTGTCCGTACCGGGGCATGCAGTAATGTCGACAATTGTGCCGGCGCCCGGGGTTGCAAGATGGATATCCTTGAGCCGCAGATATAAAGAAGGCAGATCCGCTTCACTCACCCACCTCAGAACCAGATTCTGCTCGACCGTCGTCCGTACTGAATCGCCAACATATTCCGCGGCGACATCCGCAAGTTTTCGGAATTGGTCGGAGGTCGCATCCCCCAAGGGCAAATTGATGGTCACGACGACATAACCAGACTGACGCTGCTTATAAACATTGGTACGAACCCAGTCTTCAAAGCCATCCGGCTTAGCTCCCGCGCTCAATTGGACAGCATCCTTCAAAGGTGAATCCTCATAATGAGGTAATTCCTTCAAGTATGCGGTCCATCGATCATCGTGAGGAACGACCTTCCGCTCTTCCTCAACCAAACGCCTGTATTCATCGATACCCAGCTTGGCTACCAGAAACTTGATACGAGCACGATTGCGGTTGCGTTTTTCGCCCAGACGGGTATAGACACGCGCCACACACTGGCTCACAGGCAACAGCTCTTCCTCGGTGACGAAATCAAAAAGCAACTTGGCTTCGTGAGGAACGGCGCCCAACCCGCCGCCGATGTACATCGCGAATCCTCGCGTGGGTTTACCATCCACATCCTTAATCTTTGCAATTAAGCCAAGATCGTGCATGTTGGTAAGTCCGCAGGCGTGTTGCGCACAGCCACTGAAAGCGGGCTTGAATTTACGACCAAAATCCTGAACATCCGGGTGTCCGAGGAAAAAATGCATCAATGCCTTCGCATAAGGTGAAATGTCAAAGGCCTCATCGCGGCAAACACCCGCCAGGGGGCATCCGGTTATGTTGCGAACAGAGTTTCCGCAGGCTTCCCGAGTGGTAATCCCAACCGCGGCAAGACGACGCATGAGATCAGGTGTGTCTTCAATATGCACAAAGTGCAACTGGATATCCTGACGGGTTGTGATGTGGAGAATCCCATCGGAGTAATCATCCGCCAGATCCGCCAATACGTTCATTTGCTCGTTCGACATCCCCCCATAGGGAATCTTGATACGATGCATTCCAGGTGCGTCCCAGACGGTTTCAGGCCCCTTAGTGTGGTCACCTGGAAATGCAAGCTGGCGCGTATCCACGCCATCGTGCCGTTGGCCGTTGTCATATCGCTGTCCGTAAGCACCGCGTCGCAAGCGTGTTTCAGCGAAAATCTTGTCTTCCAACTTCCCCAGTTTTTTCAGCTCCATCTGGGCTTCAAATTGATCGATCTCGTGTGCCCAACCCTCGGGCATTTGATCAGCAAGCAAATTCTTCCATGTCCTGGCCGACATTCGGCGTCTCCTGTTCTAATACCAAGCCCTTCAATCAGGCTTCCAGAGGACTAGTCCTTCATAATCCATACCCTTGGGTCTTTACCGCCCGTATTGGCATGTTTGCTTAACCCTGATACCGCCGCCCCGCAAGTCAACCAGACCGATTACCTGCAGTCCGTTGCCGGCAGGGCCAATGAGCCGGGGCCGTATTTACTTCGATGAATACTCAGCCAATCAGTTACAGATTGAGCCGGAATCCAAGCCGTAACACAGCGCAGCTCCGCACATACATAAACAGCAGCTACACATTTGGTCTGACATGGTTGACTCCAATCAGCTTGAGCGTTCGGCCAATACTGTATGTGTCTCGTACTTTACAATCAACCCGATGAACGCCAATATTACGCCGAAATCACCGCTTCAAACCCCGAACATACTTACGCCAGGCCGTTTCAACCCCTTGAACAGGGCCAAACGAATCCTCGAATGCCTTTAGCATTCTTCCGGGGGTCGCCTTGGCCAGAGAAATACGATTAACCTCCCGCATGTATTTGCGAAGCGACTCGGTCCGTTCATTGAAAAGGTAGTGAAACAAGCCCCATGCCTGGGCGTAAAGGTGAGATCTCTCCATCGCAGTCTTGCCCGGCGGCCTGACGATCTTGACGAATCTGGCTAACGATACTAGTTTTCCGGACACATCCAGCTTTTTGAGCGATCGCCGGCGTAATGCGTTATCTTTCGAGGGACCAAAGTCCAGAGCCGGGGCAATCGTCTCAAAATTGGTGGCCAGCCCCTCACTCAACCAGAAAGGATGGGCGGCGCCCCGACGCTGGATGCCGGAGTTGTACGCTAATTGGTGCGCAGCCTCGTGGGCGGATGTGGAGAGGTTGTTCAATCCGGCTGACCGCATAAACCGATTCATCAGTCTGGATCGCTCATAAATCAACCTAGACCGGACGCCTCGAAGTTGACGAATTCGATTGGATCGACCTTCTCGATTGGCAACGGAAAGCTGTTTCTCAACGTTTGCCAATTGCTTCTCTACCTGCTGAATGGGTGCGCTCAGTTTCGCCAAACCCGGGTTGGACTGATTATTGAAAAACGCCACACGATTCGTGCGGGATGAGTAATAACCCGCCGACCCGCCCATGTCGATTCCATCTTTGTTTTTCGCGTATGCAATGTATTTTTCATGACGATTAAACAGCACGGCGACCAATCGTCGTTCGAGTGGAATCGGCCGAAATCCCGCACGGGTCATTTCCTTGTAGAACATCTCATGGGTCCGCTCCAGAAGAACCTGGCGTGAACGGGCAAACGTCGCCGAGGTGTCGTAGACGATCAGAAAATGTGGTGTAACTTGCAGTTTTGTGCCTTCGGCAAACTCTTTGGCCAATCCGTCCAAAACGCCGGGTGGATCAATGAGCCTGGCGCCTTTGGCCAAAGCAACAACTCGGTTGTACGCCTTGGTCTTCTCAGGAGATAATCGGAGGACATGTCGGTATACGACCAGAGCTTTTTCGGACGCCCCAGCCGCCTCCAGATCGGCAGCTCGCTTCATCAGGCGATCGATCATGTCCGCAAGAGCGGAACTCCTCGCAACAGGCTGCCCTGATACGACCTGCGAGGTTGACCAAAAAATCCCTCCCACCGCGAAGACGCAGGCGAACAATCGAATGCGCATCTTCATCGACGCAGGCCTTGGATCACGATGAGTAACACCGAACCAATTCAAAGCTCAATTCCTTTCCAACAACATACGTGATCAACAAACAGATCATTTCGCCTCCATGCGTCAATATTCTGGATTCCATCCCAATTGAGTTGCGACACCATCCGCCGGTTAATCTCCACCTCGTTCTTGCTTACCGGTTATTTTATCACTCTATTTTACTCACTCGTGCCCTCACGTGTTCATCGATACCCAAAAAGTAGTTATTGGTCACAATCCGGCTCTCATTCTCCAGAACCAGCGATTCTTAGAGAATTCTCATGACAAGTTCAGGCCAAAAAGTTCAAAGACATGTCTTCATCCGAAGGCTATGATGTGTGCCTCAACACAGCGGGCGTGGCGGAATTGGCAGACGCGCTGGATTTAGGTTCCAGTGGGGCAACCCGTGGAGGTTCGAATCCTCTCGCCCGCATTTCACTTCTTTCTTCACATGTCGCAAGGCCTTCCTTACACATACGTCGACTCGAAACTCCATGAGAGGCGTGAACGCGTTTTTCTGATTTTTGCCGGGATTTTCCTGGGATCGATGACGATGCTCAACATTCTGGGTGTGACCAAGTTCATCGCCTTCGTCAGTTGGGATGCGGAGGGTAACATGAACTGGGGACAATGGGGTGATATTACACTGGCGGTGGCCATCGGTGTACTCCCTTACCCCATCACCTTCCTGTGCACGGACTTTATCTCCGAATTCTACGGAAGAAGACGCGCCAACTTTGTCGTTCTGGTGGGTGTCATCCTTAACCTCTGGGTCATCTTCATTCTTTGGCTTGGCGGTGAATTGCCTCCCGTGCCCACGATGGACTCTGAAACGGGCCTCCCCGCAGAAACCGATGATGCCTACGCCTTCTACAAAATCAGAATGCTCACAATGGGGGCCGTTCTGGCCTCCATGTGTGCCTATCTCGCCGCCCAGTTCTGCGATGTTTATCTCTTCCATTTCTGGAAAAAAGTCACACGCGGCAAACATCTCTGGCTGCGCAACAACGGCTCGACCATGATCAGCCAGTTCGTCGATACGTTTGCGGTCATTACCATCACCCACTTCTACGCCGCCGCGCTGCCCGTCAAATCGGATACCGCCATTTGGCCGCAGCTCTGGATTTTCATACTCACCGGTTACGTCTTCAAACTGGTCGTCGCGGCTCTGGATACCATCCCCTTCTATATTGGCGTCCACTACCTTTCGCGCTATCTCAAGATAGACCCTGCACGTGAACATGATGCGGATCGGGAGGAATCACAGCCTCCTCCAGGCAGATAAGTCGTACAATTTAGTCACATCAATACCAGTAATTAAGAGGGCTTCGCCATGCGGCATTTCGTCACCAGCGTATCGATCTCAGTCCTGACAACTGTCATAGGTCTTGCGACAAACGCCGCCCCACTCACCCCCCTACCGCAAGGACATGGAATTTCGGCGAATTTCCTCAATGACAAGAATATCGCGAAAGATAAGTCAGTGCTCTTGGCTGAGCAATTCGATGGGAAGAGTGTTGCATCCCTAAAGAAATTATGGACAAGCGTCTCCAATCGTGACGGTACCGTCGTTAAACTTATGCCTGGCGGAGCGAGCAAATCGTCCAAACAATTCCTTCAACTCACAGCCACGGTCCCCCAAAACACTGGCGGCCATCTATATACCCGTTCACCAAAACCGGTCGACAAGGCGTTCGCACGCTTCTATGTTCGGTTTCCCAAGCAGAAAAACAATTACATCCACCACTTCGTTCACTTCGGTGGATACAACCCTTCCACGCCGTGGCCGCAGGGCGGAGCGGGCACGAAGCCGCGCGGCGATGATCGAATCACCGTAGGAATCGAGCCTTATGGAAAATCAGGTAAATTCAATGCGCCGGGCGCATGGAATTTCTACGCCTACTGGTACGAGATGAAAGTCTCAGCCAGGAATAAATACTGGGGAAATGGATTACATCCTGTCACGCCGCAGATCGTACCGACCGACCGCTGGCAATGCGTGGAATTCATGATCAAACTCAACACCCCCGGAAAGCGTAACGGAGAATTGGCACTTTGGCTGGATGGCAAGCTGGTTGCCCACTTTTTGAAGGGTGTCCCACGCACAAGGTGGACAGGCATGGGATTTACGCTATTGGATGCCAAGAGTGTTCGTCAGAACCCACAGAAACGCGTGGAGCGCTTCGAAGGCTTTGATTTCCGAACAACAAGCAAGCTCAAGATCAACTTCTTCTGGCTTTTACACTACGTCACTGACTCCGCCTATCGACGCAACGGTGTCGCCAATGCCCCGAAACACAACCACGTTCATTTCGACAACATTGTCATCGCGACAAAGTACATCGGCCCCATCAAATCCAATTAAGCAGCATGGGTAGACGAACGGATAGTCTAATTCACAGTTAATCCTTCATATCGGCATCAGTTGTGCAATGAAAGTCGAATCAGTGTAAAATCATCGCCCGCAACCCCGACTGGCACCTCTGATAAATCCCAAGGTGTCGAAGCGACCATAGACGACCCCGCCCTCACAAGGCGGTATTTGAGGCTGAATATCAATATGACAGACCAAGCACCGAATGAAATGGCCGACGCTCAGCATGATCCGAAGGTCGAAGCCGATCGTAAACTGATTGTTGACGCGAAGGCAAAGGGCAAGGCCGCGACGGCAGGCGCTTACATCAAACTCTCCGGCCCCGGATGGCTTCAATCGGCCATTACGCTGGGCGGTGGTTCGCTGGCGGGGTCGCTTTATCTGGGCGTCATTGGTGGCTATCAGATGCTATGGCTTCAACCGATCATGATGATTCTGGGAATCGTCATGCTCTCCGCGATTGCGTATGTAACACTATCTACCGGTCAGAAGCCGTTTGGGGCGATCAATCAGCACGTCAGCCCGGTGCTTGGATGGGGATGGCTTATTGCGGCGATGTTGGCGAATCTGGTTTGGGCGATGCCACAGTTCTCGCTCGGGACGGCCGCCCTTGGTCAAAACCTTGCGCCGGACATTTTTGGAGGTGGAGGCAAGTACCTCGCGGTAGCACTCTTATTTATCATTGGTAGTGTGGTGGTATGGTGCTACGACTCAGGAGGCTGGGGTGTAAAAGCATTTGAAATCATCCTCAAAATTATGGTTGCAGTTGTGGTGTTGTCGTTCTTTGGTGTTGTCGCCACCATGGCATTCAAGGGCGATGGACTGGGATGGGGCGCCATTTTCTCCGGATTCATTCCCGACTTCTCTTTGCTTTCGGAACCTGCGGATGAATTCAAAACTCTCTTGAGTCAGACGGATCACGCGGATTACTGGAGGGAGAAAATTCTTGGCACACAACGTGACCGAATGGTGACCGCGGCTGCGACTGCCGTCGGCATCAACATGACCTTCCTTCTCCCCTATTCCATGCTGAGAAAAGGCTGGAACAAGGACTTTACGGGACTGGCGACATTCGACCTGTCTACCGGACTGTTTATTCCCTTCATTCTTGCAACCAGTTGTGTCGTCATCGCGTCCGCATCTCAGTTCCACGGCAAATATGACCTTGGTCTTCTCGGTGAGGGGGAACGAACAAAGTCCACGCTCTCACTTCTTGGCAATTACGAAAAGAATACGTATGGCCTCGTCAAGAAAATCAAGAAAGATCAGGCAGGCAAGGATGCGGACGCCGAAGCAATAAAGAAGGTCATCAAAGGACTTGAGGAAGGCCAGAAAGCACACGATAAAAAAGTTGCAGATGCCCTTAACGCTTTGAAAGGCAGGAATAAGGATGACAAGAGTGCCGCCTTAAAGGCCCGACTTGCGGATCCGGACCTAGGGTTGGGGCTTGGACCGATGGACGCTGAAGCAGCCAAACTCAAGACTATTGACAAAAAACTCGCCGCCATGCTTGTTCCCAGGGACGCCTTTATTCTCGCCGATTCTCTTGAGAATCTGACGGGTAAGGGAGTGTCCCAGTTTGTCTTTGGTATAGGCGTTGTCGGAATGGCGATTTCCACCATTATCATCCTTATGCTCATCAACGGCTTTTGCTTGACAGAAATGCTAGGAGCGCCATCGCGAGGAACAGTTCACCGAATCGGTTCCATTCTACCAGGCATCACCGGAGCACTCGGTTTCCTGCTCCTCTGGGTACACAACGATGTGAAATTCTGGCTAGCCGTGCCAACCAGCGTCTTTGGAATGGTCCTTCTGCCTATCGCCTACATCACATTCTTCTTCATGATGAACAGCAAGAGCTTGCTGGGTGAACACTTGCCCAAGGGCAACAAGCGTATCGCCCTCAATCTCATTATGGTCCTAGCCATTGTGGCCGCGAGCATAGGTGCAGGTTGGAGTATTTGGGCGAAGGCTGGCTGGGTTGGCGTTGGTGGCGTCGCAATCTTTGTTGCTCTTACTTTGGCGATTAGACCAACTTCAAATCGAAAAACTCATCCTGATTGAACAGAGCTACTCGGTTTAATTGCCGACACTTGCCCGAGTCGCCACGCGGCCAGGCGTCACCGGCAATGTCACGACATGACATGGTTTGCCTGTTTCTCCGTCGGGCGTCACAAATCGTCGTGCGGTACGTCCGCCCAATCGGCATAGCAGTTCGTACATGCTCGTCCCCGCCGCTTCCGCCACACGCGGCACTGAGTTAACTGCCGAAGCATCGTCGGCAATCAACTCCACATCCGTACCCACATCCGCATGCGGAAGGTCGGACAGATCAATAATAACTTGATCCATATTGACCTGTCCGCGCACTGGTGCCTCTTCTAGCTTGAGTCCCACACGCACAATCCCCTTGTTAGACAACCCCAAAGGGTACCCATCGGCATACCCCACTGGAACCAAACCCAACCGACTTGGACGTTCGGATACCCAGGTGCCGCCATATCCTACAGGTTTTCCCGCTCCGACTTCCAACGTATGGACAATTCGACTTGTCCAACGCACAGCAGGTCTTAAGCTTGGCAGATTACCCAGTGCTGTTTGGCCGATAAACTCGTCGGACCCGAAACCAAACATCCCCAACCCGATTCGCGCCATCGCCTTGTGGTAGCGTCTGTCCCGTAATACGCCAAATGTTCCGGTGAAATGTACGGCGACGTCTTCACCAATCAAACCAGCATGACGAAACAGCAATTCATCCAGTCGATTCAACTGCACATCGCAAAAGGCGGATTCATCGTTTGGCCTGGCGGTATGGGTATATAACCCGGCAAGTTTGACATGACGCAACTCCGCTACCGTCACCAGCAATTCCGCCACTTCATTGGAAGGCACGCCACCACGACTCAACCCGGTATCGACCATTAAGTGAATGGGCACGGTACATCCGAATTGCCTCCCTGTTTTGTCAATTCTTCTCAATTGACGCACATCGTGCACGGATAGATGCAGTTTACCCGACACCAATGATCGATACATCACATCTGACCGATCAATTTCATCCACTGGCATCAATACCAAAAATTCCATAGCCACCCCCGCCTTCACAAGCTCTCGGGCCTGATCCAGACTATATACCGCCCCCATTCTTACACCCACCGATTCCAGTTTCTTGGCAATTGGAACAGCCCCCAACCCATACGCATCCGCCTTTAACACCGCACATAATTCACAATCCTGCCCCAGAAAAGACTGCCAGGATCTAGCGTTCGATTCCACCGCGACCAGATCAATCTGAATCAAACTTGTATGGTCCATCCGCGATCTTCCTTGATCCACAACTCTAAATCGCAATCCGCCGGTCCGCCGTGACCCGGCCTTGTTCCAACGCCGTTCCTATCCTACGATTCGGCAATTGTAGTGTCATAAAATAAATCCTTTTTTGTAAGGAGTCGTCGCGTTTTTTTCAGTTGAGGGTTTTTGCGCCGAAAACGTCGTTGCTCAACCTGTTCAGCAACTACGCCTTCCGCGCCAAGCCCTTGGCTGGTCACAACAACTGACGAAATTCATAATGAGCGATATTTTTGATCTCGACCAGAGTTTCGAGTCTCTTGGGTTGAATCCGGATGTATTGGCAGGCATTGAAGAAGCTGGATTCCAACACCCCACGGTCATTCAATCTACACTTATCCAACCCATCCTTGCCGGCAAAGATGTCTTAGGCCAGGCCAAGACAGGATCAGGCAAGACGGCAGCATTCAGCCTTCCTCTTCTTCACATGGCCAATAAGGATAACGGAATACAGGGACTGGTTCTCGCACCAACACGTGAATTGGCGATGCAGATAGTCACCGAGATCCATGACTTGGGCAAACACACGTCAATCCGTGCCATTGCGGTTACGGGAGGGGCATCCTACAAAAGCCAGATAAACAAAATCGCACGCAGCGAAGGGCAAATCATCGTCGGAACACCCGGCCGCGTCATGGACCTGCATGGCAAAGGCCACCTACCTTACGACAAAATTAAGTGGGCCGTTCTGGACGAGGTCGATCGTATGCTCGATATCGGATTCCGAGACGATATCAAAAAGATCCTCGGCAGAATCCGCCATGAACACCAGACGATCTTTGTCTCGGCGACTATCAGCGAAGAAATCGAACGCCTGGGTCGAAATTTCATGAAAGAGGATGCCGAAAAAATCTGCACAGTTGCAGATTCACTGACGGTAAACGCGGTTGTACAAAAGTACGTTCCCGTTCAACCCTGGGATAAACGCCGCATGCTTAAACATCTTCTTACTCACGAAGAAGCGGCACTCACGGTGGTTTTCTGTCGCACCAAGCGCACGGTGGCGAAAGTCACCTCCTTCCTTAACCGAAACAAGATTGAATCATTTGAGATTCACGGCGACCTTCCACAGGGGAAGCGTAATCGAATCATGAAGCAGTTGCGGGCGGGAAACCTTGAAGTACTCGTCGCGTCCGACCTTGCATCACGAGGGTTGGACGTCGAAGGCATTACCCACATTATTAATTTCGACCTTCCCGATGATCCTGAAGTGTACGTACATCGCATCGGGCGTACCGCCCGCGCAGGACGATCCGGAACAGCCTGGTCGTTCGTAGAACCGGACCAGGGTCAGTTGCTTACGGAAATCGAAAAACTCACCTCTGTTCACATTGAGAAGTTGGATTACCCTGACTTCAAACCCACCGAGCAACCGGAGAACTGGAAACCGGAAGATCGAGGCGGTCGCAAGACTCCGCCGCCACCGGTTGCCCCTGAAAGAACCAATCGATTTGAAGCGGAAAAAGTTAAGGTGAATCAAGAAGGCAAGGTCGACGCCAGTATGTTCCCCTCGGGAATCGTGCCAAAATCCGGCCCGAAGAAATCACTCGGATCCAGATTCAGGACAAAACGAGGTCGCTAAAATTCGCTGCCCGTCGTAGCGTGCGACGACGCCAACTCGCCATTTCTCACGTCCTGCATTATCATGAACCAACATGAAACGCGTCGTCCTCATCACCGGGCACTACTATCAGAGTAAGCGTAAGGCAGGATTTCACTGGCTGGCCGATGCGTTTCACAGCCGCGGCGACGAAATTCTTTTTTTGACCGCCCCTATTTCGACGCTTTCCCGCATCAAACGAGACTTTCGATTCGATTATCCGATCAGGGAACAGGCGAACCGCCTCCTGGAGATTCACCCACGCCTGTTCTCCTATATACACTATACACCTTTTCATCCCGCAAATTTAAGGCTCCGGCTCTTCAACCATCTCGCATCATCAATCTGGCGAAAGTACGATCTCTTTTCACTCGGAGCAGCGGCCGGATTCATTGCCTCTTCTGATGTGATTATTTTTGAATCCACTCCTGCCCTTCTTCTCTTTGATCGCTGTAAGAAATTGAACCCCCATGCCCGTTATGTTTACCGCGTCTCGGATGATCTTCGCCTTCTCAAGAACCACGATGTCGTACTTCAGGTCGAATCTCGAATTGCAAAACAATTCAATCTGATTTCTGTACCAAGTAAGGCCATCTTAGATAAGTTCAGAAACGTCGATATGGCCCGGCTGCAACCTCATGGCATACAGCAAGAACGTTTTGACCGCCCAAGCGTCAGCCCTTACGACAACGATTTCGACATTCAGTGCGTGTTTGCCGGCAACTCTCACTTTGACGACAATTTTCTCCATCACGCCGTCATGGCCAAACCCACATTCGCATTTCATATCATCGGAAACGTCGGCCCGCTACCCAACACACCCAATCTCTTCCGCTATGGTGAGCTGACATTTGACCAGACCATTCCATACATCAAGCATGCTGACATCGGTCTCCAAATTCGTTCGTATCAACCGAATATCGAATCGCTCACAGACAGTCTGAAAGTTATGCAGTATACCTATTGCCGGCTTCCCATTGTCGCCCCGGATTTCCTCCGATCTGAACGTCCTAACTTGATCACCTATCAACCAGACAAACCCAAGTCGATCGCGTCGTCTCTCGACGCCGCAGCCCAATTTCCACGAAATTCAATCGATCCCTCATCCGTGCGATCATGGAACCAACTTGCCTCCGAACTAGCAGACGATGAAGGAACCCCGTCCGGCCAACACCAGGCCAATTCCTTGACACTTGCTTAGCCTCGGCCATTTCATACCTGGTCATCTCGTTCGCCCCGACCAAGCTTAATGCGCAATTCATCACGTAACTCAATCACCGTATTCTTCAAGTGATTCAATGCCCCCTTGGTTCCCATGGCTATTAGATCTTCAGCAGGAATCGCTTCACCCACAAGTGACCCCGAACGACCGGTCAGCCTCGGCCCTTTCGCTCCGATCGGCCAAGCCTCATACAAACCATCCACTGCCACCGGAACGACCGTCGGCTTGGCACGACGAATCAAGAGCATCACACCTTCCTGAAATTCGTGAATCTCGCCATCTTCCGACCTCGACCCTTCCGGAAAAATCAACATTGTACGACCAGCCCTCAACACATCGATCGCCATTCGTAACGCCCGGACATCCCCACGTTCCTGATCTACCGGAATAGCATTGACGGTTCGAATCAATAACCCAAACACCGGATTATCGAAAAGCGTTGCCCGAGCCAGACTGAAAAACTGTCGCCCCCACACGATTGATCCCAACGCAGCCAAGTCCAGAAATGACTGGTGATTGCTCACCAACAATACCGGTCCGTCCTGTGGAATCCGCTGTGCGCCCCACCAGCGATGCCTGTAAAAAACCACAATTAGCAGGACAAGCAACATCCGGGCAATCTCCCACCACAACACTTGCAGCCAAAATGGCTTGTAGTTAGATCGCTCTCTATTCTTGCCCTTATTCTCACTCATTCATCGACTCCTACACCTATCTCAGCCCTAGCCCGCTTCGTCATCAACTCCACCACCTCGTCCAAACTCATATCGGATGAATCAATCCGCTCGGCATCCTCCGGGCACATCAACGGTCCATCGGTACGCGTCGAATCACGCTCATCCCGATGCACAATCCGATGTAATATCTTTTCCTCGTCCACATTGGTCCGCCCTGCCGCCCGTAACTGGTCCGCCCTGCGTCTCGCCCGTACCTCGGGAGATGCATCCAGATAAAACTTAATCGTAGCGTTCTCGAATACTACGCTTCCCTGATCACGTCCCTCTGTCACCAGGCGAGGATGCTCCTTCCCAATCCATCGCTGCGCTTTAACCAGCACGCGCCTCACTCGGGAATTCCCTGCTACCAGACTGACATTCGCCGTGACATCTGCGTCCCTTAATCGATGCGATACATCTACACCATCAACCTTCAAACGTGGAGGATCAGTCCCCCAGTTAAATCCGATATGCATCCCCTCAGCCAAGGCTCCTACGGCATCCGAATCCTCCGCATCAATCCCCGCGTCAATGACTGCCGCCGCCACGCCCCGGTACATCGCGCCGGTATCCAGAAAGTCCACACCAAGCGCTCCGGCCACGCGACGTGCAACGGTAGACTTTCCTGCGCCCGCCGGGCCATCAATCGTCACAATCAAAGGCATGTCACCTGAAACACTCATCGAAGTCAGATCCAAGGAATTCTCGCGCCAATCAATCCCGTAGCATTCACGAACAACGCCCACCGAGATCAACCGATGGGCGCTGAGTTGATTTAGCCGGTATCAAGATCATCCTTTATTCCACATGTCACCACCGTAAACAGCCGAGTCGCCCAGATCATCCGCAATTCGAAGCAACTGATTGTACTTTGCATTTCGATCGGATCGGCAGGGAGCCCCCGTCTTTATCTGCCCGCAATTCGTGGCCACTGCCAGATCGGCAATAGTCGAATCCTCACTCTCACCCGATCGGTGACTCAGTACGGCGGAGTAGCCATTGCGAATCGCCATATTCACTGCTTCAAACGTCTCACTAAGCGTACCAATCTGGTTCACCTTGACCAGAATCGCATTGGCGGTGTCGCTATCAATACCCTTCTTGAGGAATTTGGAATTCGTGACAAACAAGTCATCACCCACCAGCTGCACTTTATCGCCAATCTTGTCTGTCAGCTTTTTCCAGCCCTTCCAGTCATTCTCATCCAAACCGTCCTCAATCGATCGAATCGGATACCGATCACACCAATCCGCCCAATAGTCGACCATATAGTCGCTCTTAACTACCTTTTTCGGATTGGACTTGAAGAACTTATATCCCTTCTTGGAGGCATCCCACATCTCGCTGGTGGCCGGGTCCAACGCCACAAACACCTGTTTACCAAAGGTATACCCCGATGCGTCCACAGCTTCTTCAATCACCCTCAGCGCGTCTTCGTTGTCCTTCAAATCCGGTGCAAACCCACCTTCATCCCCCACTGCCGTGGAAAGACCACGTTTCGTCAGCACTTTCTTCAACGCGTGATAAATCTCAACACCGCACCTCAATGCATCATGAAAGCTCTTAAATCCCCATGGCTGAATCATGAACTCCTGAAAATCCACGTTGTTATCCGCATGACTACCGCCGTTAAGGATATTCATCATCGGAACAGGCATGGTTTTGGCGCCCGTACCGCCGAGGTATCGATAAAGGGGCAACCCCGATCCTTCCGCGGCAGCATGCGCCACCGCCATCGACACGCCCAGCAACGCGTTGGCACCCAACTTCTTCTTATTCGAAGTGCCATCCAATTCGAGCATGATTGAATCGATCGCTTCCTGCTCTCGCGCATCAATACCAACCAATTTCGGTCCGATCACATCATTCACATTCTTTATGGCCTTCGACACGCCTTTACCCACCCACTTCTTGCCCCCATCACGCATTTCCCACGCTTCATGCTCTCCGGTCGACGCTCCTGAGGGTACGATTGCCCGTCCCAGAGTATCACCGCTCAGAGCAACCTCGACCTCAACCGTAGGATTACCCCGACTATCAAGCACCTGGCGACCAAAAACGTCAACAATATCGAAAGCCATGCATATGTCCTCTCTTGATTTTCTGATTGACCAACACCCTCAGTCCGCCATCCAGACCCCGCCATTTCGTTTGCGATTGTACCCATCATTCACTACCGGTCAAAACCGCTTCCTTCCCCGAGGATTCGACCATAATTCACAACCGTCCAGCATTGATTTGTACTCCAATTCTGCAAGAATACTCTCAATTCAGTAAGAGTTTGAACAAAAAATCGCCACAAACACCTCCATACTTGAAATCTAAGATCTCAGAGGAAACGCCCATGGATATCAAGGTACCCGCGTTCTCGCTCATGACCCTTTTCATCATGGCAACCATCACAGGATGTGACAGTGAAGTCAAAATCTCCGACTATGACCTGGAATACCTCGACATTGTTGGTGTAGAAAAGCTCGCCAAACAAAAGAAAACCGTCATCGTCGATGTACGGAAGTCCGTTGACTACCAGAAGGGCCACATCCCCAACGCGGTAAACATTTTTTCACCCGATATTCGCCGACATGACCCCCGCCTGACATCCGCGCGCACCATTATCGTATATGGCCAGAGTCAGGGTGACTTCAAGGTCCGCCACGCCGCGAAGAAACTACTCGCCATGAATTATCCCAATATCCGAGTCTTTGCAGGCGGTATCATCGACTGGACTGCCGCCAAAAAGCCGCTCAACAAGCCACTCGATAAAGAACTAATTAGGCCAAACAGGTAACTCATCCTCCCGTTACGGCCCCTCCACCCACCGAACATTAAACGATTCATTTTCTTCCTGAGGCTCATTACCACCGTAAACGGCCGTCGCCTGGTTGTCGGTAAACGCCTTGTTGTAGATCGCCACACGATGCAATGTACCCAACCACGGCAATGTATCGTCACCCGAATTCCCCAATACCAACGGAAATGCCGAGTTCCATCCCGATAAATCGCCCGCTGATGCTTTAGAACCGACATTGGTCCCATTGTAATAAACTTTGCCGTTCGCCCCGTCATACGAGAGAATGAGCTGGTCCTTCTGACCAATACTCTGTCCGAGACTTGCCAGTACCGAATCCATTCCACCCGCCGTATCCACACTCCCGGTAAACGAATCCTGCGCAACACTCAATGAAAAATTTCTATTGGTGGAGTCCGACCCATAATTGACGAGTCGTCTCGCATTGGCATCCACCACGCCCGGCGTGTAATCCACGACAATCGCCACTCCCTTGGACAATCCGATTGCCGTTGCGATCTTAGTTGCCGCCGAGCCGGAACTGATGGACGTTGCGCTGTCCAGCGTCAATCCGCCACCGCCTACCCAGGTCACAGCACTGGTATCCGCAATCGTAAGATCAAGCGCAAGACCCGATCCACTCGTATCCACAACCGAGGCGCCCTTTGACACGCCCGGCGAATTACCCAACATCACCCGCCCTACCTGTGTTGCATCCATCCCGGCATTAAATATCCTCACATCGTCAATCCACCCTTCAAAGTGATTGTAAAGTGAATTCACCGTACCATTTCCGCTCCACATCGTATCAGCCCCAAACACAAATGGTTCCGTATTCCCTGATCCCCCCGATGTCGTCCCCAGTCCCCCGGTATAACTATCCTCACTCACCAGTGTCCCATTCACATAGAGTTTCAAACCCTTACTACCGAAACAGAGAGCTACGTGGTACCAGACACCCGAGGATAAACTTCCCATCCCATCGCTGGACTGAAGCGTATAGGACGCTGAGGCGCTTTGAAATCGGACGCGTAACGTCGAACTATCCAGATAGATATGCACATGTCCGCCGTTGTCATATCCACTCGAGTCCTTGGAAAACAACCCCTGATCCCCATTCGTATCATCAGATTTGAACCAGAAACTGATCGTCCCATCATCCAACAAAAGACTCGACGCATGGGGCAATTCGACGTAATCGTTATTCCCATCAAAGTATGCCGAGTTCCCAATCTGGCCCGTCTGCGCCCATAAAGCGCCTTCATATTGGCCATTCAGAGTGCCAACGCTATCTTTCGCCGGAGGAGTAGCGACTGCAGTCAAATTGACATCCAGATGAATCTGACCGGAATTGGTGACTTCGATATCGTCATAACACAAAATACGACCGTAAAATACACCCGAACTCGAAACCTTAAAATCATCGCGCGTCCAAACGTCCGCGGCAACAACTCCGTTTCCGTTTATCAAAAATTCCCGGTCAGCAATCTGATAAATCACCACGCGCCCTGTGGCCTGCGAGTCTCCATTCAACTGCGCAGAATCCGTCACCTCCGAGTCCTTGTCAAGGTAAAGTGTCAAGCTCGATCCCACAGGCGTCACAATTTGCGCGCTGTCCTGCATTTTGAAATCGTCATCTACCAATACTCGAATATGACCGCTAATCGTAACCACTGCGGATCCGCTAATCGTCAGATCGGCAAAGGTTTGATCGCTGCTCCACGTCGTGTTACTACTGATCGTCACATCACCCTGGTTAGCAGGCATTCCGCCAGGCGCCGACACGCTTGACGCTATCGAAATCGCCTCATCCAATACTCCTTTCGTTCCGGTCACCTCACCATCATCCTCCAAATCGAATCCATCCTCATCGTCCCCGCCAACACCCACATATGCGTCTCCCTTGATCACCGCATCATCCAAAAGATGGATTTCATCGTCCGATGTCGAATTCGTCGCGACGTATGCCGCCTGCCCTACGTTTCCACCACCGTAAACACCCGCCGATGAGTCATAGCTGTCGACGACACCAAACCCTTCAATACGCACATTGTCCCTCGCTGCCATACCACCACCTTTATCCGCCCCGTCAAGTGCCCAATGGTGCAAGAGCGTCGGTTCCGGTTCCACTACCTCATTGAACTCATAGAGCGCAACAAGCTCCGGCGCACTGTTGCCACCGGTATCGTTCGTCACACTTACATAATCAAGCGTAGCCGTCCCCAACGTGCCTGAATTCTGCGATGTTACGGCCAACCCGACATAAACGACGCTCGACAACCCGCTTAGCGTAAGATCACTTCCCACCTGTACCCAGGTACCTGAAACCCCCGTCGCCGACTCATACCCCCGGATCACATCACCCTCTCGCACCACACGCACCCAATATGGAGCGTTTGAAGCAGCTCCTGATGTATAAGAAGAAGACCCGCTGGTCGCCGATCTCCTTAACCAGATCGAACCGATATCCCTGGTTAAACCCATAAATCCGTGCCGCGAGTCATCCGCCAGACTCTCGCGAACCATTACACCGGCCTTCGCATACGCTGATGTACTCGGAACAGCCGTCACTCTCGCGACAATTTCTCCATCATCAACAATCGTCTTATAGACAAATCGAAATTCATCAGAATAATCATTGATGTTCGTACCCTGAGCAATAACGGTGTACTCTCCACTACTCACGCTATCACTCCCCGCGGGCGACGTATAACCGATATCCAAACCCACCCACGCGCGCCCCGGTTCGGCAGCCCACTCGATTGAACGCTTTACAATGTCCAGACAAGTCGCATTCAACGCTGCAAAGTCCATCGAGCCTCCACCAAACGGCAACGCGACCCGCCTAGACGCAGCCGTACCACCACCATACAGACTTGCCCCCGTCTCCATCACCATCAGATTCTCTGTGTTGGTATCCCCTACCCTCGTCGCCAGAACTGTCGCCCCGCTCGCCATCGACCCGCTCGCCTGCAACAGTGGTTGATTGGAGCTCATTACCACCACCGTCCCCAAACTTAAGTTCTGGGTAATGTAATGAGAATTATCCGTAATGTTGATCGAGTCACTCGTGAAATTACTACCACTTGACGAAAAACCAAAGTCATTCAGTAACGCCTGTTCCTCATGCACGACGCCAATTCCGACACTCTTTAACTTCGTATTGACATAACTGGAATAAACATCCTCAGTAACGTATACCACATCCGATGAAGCAACCGCAGCGTCATAAGCACTCTGTGAATCCGATGCAGTAATCGCCGTCACCTCATACCCCCACCCCTCAAACTTATCCTTGCGCAGCGTATCCTGAGAACTCAAACTCGACGCATCGGGCACTACAAATAGAAGCCGGGTCGCCGTCTCCTCAGCTCCCGCCGTCACCACGGCTCGCACGGTATGGGTTACGCCATCCACCGTTGCCGTCACCGTAATCAATACAGTATCCGACGTGTCATCAGCCAAGTCCCCATCTCCGCCTGATTCGTCACCGTCTACCCCTGTAATCGTAAAATTCCCATCCGCAGTCGTATGCGTTGCCCACAATCCGTTGGACATCTGCGTACGCCAATCGGATGTCGCCCGAATATACTCCACCGCCATCTCCATCCCTGTCTCCGCCAGAAAGCGTGCCTTACCCACCTTGCGAATATTCTCAGCGATGGGTGTTGTCGTCGTAGCCCCACCCAGAAAACCCAACGCCAACACCATTACCGTTGCCACTGCTCCCATGACAAGAACCAACGCGATCCCTCGCTCCCGATGCATGAACCGATTTGGGGATGATCGCCTAACCATGAATTGCTCATCCTTTTCCTATCACCCGCGATTACGCAACGCCGCGGCGCCGATCGCCGTACTCGTCGTCCCCCCCGCATCCAACGTCATTCGATAACTAATCAGGTAGGTCGTAGTCGGATCCCCATTGTCATCAAAGCTCATCGTCCATGCCGTGACACCCTCGCCCCACACCTCCTTGGGGAAGTAGCTTCCACTCTTAAGCGCAGTTGTAACGGTGTCGAAATTATCCGTCAGCTCATACGCCGTATCCGCAGCCGTCACCGCCGCCTCGCTCCATCCACTTGGAAACGTTCCCACATACCCCGAAAGCTCATCCGTCGAACCATCAAGCTCTATTCGTCGAAGCTCAGAAATATTGGGCTTGCCGTCAGCCCTCGTATCTTCTATCCAAAGCACAAGATAACCATCACCGGAAGCCAGAACCTGCTTAGCCCCCCGCATAGCCGAATCAAGCCTCGCACCAATCGTCTTATGCCTTACCACCAGATTCCGCATTCCCTTCTGACTCGTCAACCCATATGTGCTGGATACCATCATCGCCGCTACGCCAAGACCCACCAATCCGGTAATCCCCAGCGCAAGCACCAACTCAACAAAGGTTACGCCCGCCATTCGCCTGACAGTCCGAGATTGAAAATGCCTACATCCCAATCCAATCATCCTTCTCTTATTCACTCAACTTCCAAAACGAGTGACTGCCCCTGCCCTACTGAGGCTCTGCAATAAAACGCTCGACTGTAAATTCACGTCCACCGCGACTCGTCACCGTCACCACGACCGTAATGCCATCCACAGACTGCCCCAGACTCGCCACACTCATTTGTCCAGCGGTCATGGAAACCGACCGAGTAAACCCTTGAAACTCATCCGGAAGCAAGACCCCCTTCGCATCGCGCAAATCCCCAGCCGTCTCGCCGTAACCGTGGTAATCATCAAGGCTGTCAAAATCAACTGCCGCCGACTCTCCGCCTTCCGCACCCATCGTTAGTGTCGCCGTCGAATCAAAATAAGGCATCGGCATCAAACGCTCGACCATGGATTCGCACAGCATCATGCCCCGCTCGGTTTCTATTCCCGCATAAGCATGCATCTGCCCTGATACGATTGCCTGCGAAATCGCCAACACGGATAAACCCAACACCACACTCGCCATCAATACTTCCGCAAGCGTAAATCCCGCGCCTCGACCACCGTGCCGCCCACATTTGTGACCATCCATTTCCATTTTCGATCATCCCACAAATCGCCGGAGACTCCATATTCTTATCGACTACATCACATGGCACTTTGAATACCCATATATGCCAAACGCTCCATATGCCGCAGATACCCGCCCCCATCAAAATTCGAGATCCGGCTGTAACGATCTTAACGATTGCGACGCACTCAATTTTTCATATATCCACCGCTGATATCACTCACCCCGCATACACCAGGGGAAAGAACACGATATTCATAAATATATGTATTCCAACACCACATCGTTACGCGCTTTCTCTCTGGTGGAACTCCTCACGGTCATTATGGTCATCGCCGTCGCTTCCGCACTCGCTATACCCATGATCAGCAACGGCCCTGCCAATGAACTTCGCGCAGCCGCCGACTTACTTGAAGCAGACCTCTCCTTCGCCAGAATGAACTCCATCACCGATGCTTCCAACCCACACATCGTGGTCTTCGATTCGACCAATCACAGATACCATATCGCCCTAGCCGCCACCCCAACCGTCCCCATTGCCAATCCTGTTGACAACACTCCCTACACCCTTACGTTCGGCCAAGGTAGATCAAAAGCCATACCGAACGTCACCATCCAGGCCTACTCCCTTGATGGCGATGACCGTATTCAATTCGGGCAATATGGCCAGATCGACCAAACGTCCGATGCGACCATCACGCTCTCCGCCAAATCAAAATCAATTACACTCACCATCAAAGCGTCCACCGGCGAAACCACCATAGGCGACATCAACTGAATCCAATGTCAGATCTGGGGCAACCACTCACGACATTTTCTAAAAATGAAAAACCGATCATACGTGGCACGCACAATCGGTTGTGATTTGCTTCACATATTGGATCAAGACAAGCTACGCAGATTCCTTCTGCTTCAATTCTGTCTCCGCAAGTGTCTTCTCGCCGCTCATCACAGCCTCATCAATCACATACGTTGCGCCTTCACTATCCAGATCCGGTAAGTCATACATCAAATCCAGCATCACCTCTTCAACAATCGCTCGCAAAGCACGGGCACCGGTATCGCGTTCCAATGCGCGATTAGCAATCGTTCGCAATGCACCGTCGGTGAACTCCAGCTTTGAACCTTCAAGACTGAAAAAGTGCTGGAACTGCTTCACAAGCGCATTCTTTGGTTCGGTCATGATGTGAATCAGATCGTCCTCGCTCAATGGCGCAAGCGGCACGACCATCGGAAGACGCCCCACCAACTCAGGAATCAACCCAAATTCAAGCACATCGTCCGGCGTAACATGCGCCAAAACAGACCCATCACGTCTTATGCCGCCATCATCTTCATGCTCCGCAGCAAATCCGATGCGACTCGACCCAAGGCGTTTGCGGATTATGTCTTCGATCCCGACAAAGGCGCCCCCGCAGATGAAGAGAATATTCGATGTGTCCATCTGAATATACTGCTGCTCGGGATGCTTACGGCCACCCTGTGGTGGAACGTTTGCAACCGTCCCCTCCAACATCTTCAACAAAGCCTGCTGGACGCCTTCACCCGATACATCACGCGTAATAGACACGTTCTGTGACGTTCGACCGATCTTGTCCAATTCGTCTATGAAGATAATACCGCGCTGAGCCGCGTCCAGATCATAGTCGGCAGCCTGCAACAACTTCAGCAACAGGTTCTCAACGTCTTCACCCACATAGCCCGCCTCCGTCAGCGTCGTGGCATCGCCGATCGCAAACGGCACGTTCAACATCCGTGCCATCGTCCGAGCCAGGAGTGTCTTACCACTTCCCGTCGGACCGATCAACATAACGTTGGATTTTTCGAGTTCGACCTGGTCGTCACCCTCACGATTATCCTCAGCGCTTAGTCGCTTGTAATGGTTATGGACCGCCACGGCCAGTGCCTTCTTCGCCATCACCTGACCGATAATGTACTGGTCCATAAACTCCTTCACCTCACGAGGCGTCGGAATTGTCCCAAACATCGGTCGCGCGGATGAAACACGCCGCTTCTCTTGCTTAAAAATATTCTGGCATAAATCGACACAGTTCGCACAGATATACACATCGCTTGGCCCCTCAACCATCGGACCAACTTCACGGGAATTCTTACCACAAAACGAACAGGTCGTAATCTTGCGGCCACGGAACCCTGTAACACCGCCATCTCCGCCGTTGCCGCTTCCGCCACCTCCCCCCCCCCCTTTTTTGCCGCCTGAGTTATTGGACATGACTTTTCCTTAAAATTATCAGCTTACTCGAAAATCATTCCGCGGATTCTAGCAAGTACCTTCGCAATAAAAAGAATCAATTCCGACTGATCAATAATATCGGCGAACGCCCTCCAAAATCCTGCACACGCCTCGGCAATTATCCTGTCCTCAACGTGACCTGCTCACGCAAAGCCCGCGCTATGCAATAAGCCCATCTTTACATCGACCCGATTCCCACTTACCTTGATAACTCATCTTAACCTCTTTTCAAGCGTCCAATTCGACAACTTCATCAGAATTCATAATTGCTGGTTCGTACGGCATTTCCACAGGGAAGTGCACTACACCGTTCCGCGCATAAAAAAACCGCCGAGCAATGCTCGACGGTTCAGTCTACCCGTCAAAACCACTTACCTGCCCACACCCTCACCCTCAACCGCTTCGTGGTAGGCCGGATTGCGTAAACGATATCGATCCACGAAATTCTTCAACGCCTGACTCGGACGCTTACGCAATTCATCCATGACCAACGCGTCCCGAAAGCGTCCAAGCGCAACATACGCCTTATAGTCAGCTGGAACTTTGAGCCCTGCTTCGTTTAGCTTCATTTCTCCCTTACTCAATTTGTAGTAGATCTTCGACGCGTTTTTTCGACCGTGCGTTTCTACCAAACCGCTCCATAACCAACTCCGATTCGAAATCTGCTTCATCTTCGACATTCTTTTTAAAATCTCTCGCTGCTCATCGGTCACCAACTCAACACGACCCACCATCACCCGATCCACTTTCGCCTTCCGCGAAATATGCAGAGGCAACACCTCATCCGTCCATGCCTGCGGAATCAGAAAGAACAACCGCTTGCCTGGACTCTTGAAGTAACTCAACTTCCAGGTTTCCAGGAGTGCTTTGGCTTCATCCTCATACAATCCGTCCCGGATAAGCTCCTTGAGCATGGAATGATGCAATTTCGCAAGGTTTTCACTCGTATAGTCCGAAGCCTTGAATTTGCCGGCAATAGTCCCCAACACACCATTCGGCTTCTCCGATCGGAGCTTACTCGAATCAAGCATGGTGAACGCCACCCGACCATCCGGTTTAATATCAGCAAGCCACAAAGCTGCGAATCCGTATCCCCCCTTCATCTTCTCCAGCGATCCGAAATTACCCACCAGCTTCAATTTCCCCTGACCCCCGTCGCGCAGAACGCGCACCGGTGCCGCCAGGTCTGCTACACCGCGATAAAACAGATATTTCTCATTCAGCCCCTTGGCCGTTGTGACCGTCGCCGCATTTCGTACTGCACGAGGCGCCAGCCAGACATGCTCCTTCGTCGAAGGCCCTCTTCCATTCGTCCCTACTTTCAATCCGTTCCACTCAACCCTTCCGACCGTACCCGTTCTGAGCTTACCCACCCTCCGCCCATCTCCGCGGTACTCAAAACCGGGCGAGACATTCTTCGCATTCGGATACCATTCGGTAATCCAGCCATTCTTAAACTCCACCTTCACATCCAACTCCAGAGGCAGTTTTGCATTCTTGGGTGGATAAAAATAGATAATCGGCGTCTCCATCCTCATCACCACCTTGGGATAATTACGGGGAATCCCTTTCGAACGCATCTCGCGGCGAAACAACGTACCCAAAGAGTGGGAATCGGGCGCTAACCCTGGAGCAAGTCGAAAAACAAACTGTGGCAACGTCTCTTCGTTGATGTTCACACCTCGCACCGCCGCCCCTTCAAAATCCTGCAATACCGTAAACGTCCCCCATTCATGAACCACCAGCTCATCCCGTTCTCCCGCAAGACATGGTCCGGAAAAAACCAACACTACCAACAGGCCGTAAATCACTCGCATAACAAACCTCCAATCTTCAGTAAGGAGTTTCAGTTCACAAAAATAGTACGGCCCTTATGGAACAACTTATTACAGCTATTAATAATATAAACAACTTTTTTAATTGTTTTAATCGAGGTCTCCCATGCCCGCCACCATAAATCCACTATCCACAGATCAGGTCCTGGCCTTTGTTCAACTCGCACAAACCGGCTCTATCCGTGCCGCCGCGGATACACTCCACCTGACTGAACAAGGCGCGAGAAACCGACTCATCGCGCTCGAGAAGTCACTTGGCGTTGACCTATACGTCAAGAGAAAAGGGCGAAGACACAAAACACAACTCACAACACAGGGCAGACGCTTTCTCCCCCAGGCAAAAGCCTTTCTCGCCGTCGCCTCCAACCTCACACAACTCTTCCGCACGCCTCAGGCAACCCACGAAGTTCACATCGCCGCCTCTGCATACCTCACCAACTACGTCCTTATCAACGCCATCAAAAAGTTCCACGCCCAAAACCCCAACATTCGCATTCGCTTGTCGACACGCCCTGAACGCGATATCGAGTCCGCTCTCCTGGACGATCCTACCCTCTCCCTCGGCTTTGCAGCTCCATACGAAACGCCCACCGAACTCGAATACACCCACACGTTCTCCATGGATTGGTCGCTAATTACCCCTGCCGATCATCCGCTATTGAAGAGAAAATCGATCCGGCTCAAAAACCTCACCAACCAACCGCTCATCCTCTTCGAACAGGGCTCCACTGGCAGACAACACATTCTCGATGCATTCGGCACCAGTGACCTCTCGCCCCAGATCGATATGGAAGCGACCACTACCCAGATCATTCTCGAAATGGTTGAAGCCGGCCTCGGAATTTCCATTGTCCCTCTGCTGCCTAACGGAGTCGTTACCAAAAACCACAAACTCGGCATCCGATCTCTGGGTAAACAGATCCGCCCTATTCTTTCCGGAATCCTTCAACGCAAGAACGAACAACTTTCAGACGCCGCCCAGCAATTCATCCACTTCATTCAATCCAACCCACCCACTTGAACCATCGCCAAATTCCTACACATGGCCCGCGAAGAACGCATGCATGACCCATCAAATTCGC
Source organism: Phycisphaeraceae bacterium (assembly GCA_028284925.1). Taxonomy (GTDB): domain Bacteria; phylum Planctomycetota; class Phycisphaerae; order Phycisphaerales; family Zrk34; genus JANQQT01. The sequence goes on from JANQQT010000093.1 coordinate 55,903, forward strand.
GTGCTTCATGAAAACCCAACATAAAAAAACGGGCGACGAATAAATTGTCGCCCGTCAAAATCATTTCACAGTTGCTGGAAATATTAAGCGGTCGCCCCCTGCACACTCAGCCGTCGTCTCCAGCGACCAAAGTAATTTAAGACCAATAAACCGAATCCCGTCATCCCGGCCCAGACAGCCGCGGGGGCTGGAATGATCGTCTCGCCGGTGGGATCCGCACTTATCGAAAGATCCAAACCGAATGAGTAAGGATCTTTTTTCACCACTCCGGTCTTCGTTACAGGGTCATAACTTCTCCAACGTTTCCCATCAATGACACCTGCTGAAGGACGATTATCACCCCAAAGCGACATCTTGAGTTCGGGACTGTCGACGCCGTCAAACTTGATCGAATTGAATCCACTCATAATGATCAGATCCTGAAAATAAAAAGTTCCCGTCAACCAGTTTCCAGCGTAGATGCCGTCTGGCGCAGACGCAGTAAACTCTATCTCGTAGTCCAAGGATCCTCCAAATGCAAACACACCACCTCCTGCGTCGGACCCCACTGTCAATGTCCCCTTCAAATCCATTTGACCAATCTGAACGTTAAGATCATTCCTTTTCGTAATGGGCAAATCTATTATATTCAGGTGAATCTTGTCGCCAACATTGAATCCATCCGAACTGATATCTGTACGAGTGAAAGTAAACACTGGATCAGGATCGACGGCAAACAAAGTTTTCCCGCTGGGCCTCTGCCTATAACCGCCCAATTGAGGTCCAAAACTACCTCCGGTCGCTCGGTGTCCGTATGAATAAAATACGTTCCCGGTACGCCCCTTATTCACGGTGCCCAAGTATTCGATAATGGTATCTGCACGCGTAATGGATACGCTACTTAGCGACAAAAACAGCCCACACAAAACCATTGCTGAAGTCTGATGACGTCCGGATTTCGTACTCAAGTACATCTCTCTTTACCTTTCAAATCTGCATCATTTATTCAATTACGAGCAACATTTCAAGCTAATCTTGACAACCCGCCTCTGATAAAATCTTGAGGGAATATTGCTCACATGGCGTATATTTTATACCCCTGAAGGCACTCATAGCAATGAAAACTTCGATCTTTGCGACAAAGACATATACCTAAATTCAATTAACATACTTTCCGATCCGCGGGTATTTCTTATATAACACACGAATACTTCGGAACGACATCACACACCCAAAGAAAGTGAATAACACCTCACCGTCTTATCCCAACTCCCCGATACCGCCAAACTTCCACTACGACCGATTCGAACACTCGAAACCCAAGCACTATGCCCATTGATCGAATCCAAACACGTCTTTACCTCCAAATCCCACAACTTCATCGCTCGATCATCCCCACCGGTCATTAAGAATCGCCCCCCCTTATCTATGCTTATCCCGTTCACCCGATGGGGATAATGCCCCTCAAGTTCACCAAGATATTCACACGTTTTCAGCGACCAATATCTAATCCTCCCGTCATCCCCACCACTGATAACCCACCCCAGTCGCGCGCTCGTCTGTATCGCATTGATGCGACATTCCTGGTCAGATGAAATCTGTTCACACGCCCCCGTTTCAAGAGACCACAAACGCCATCGACCATCCCAGCTCCCCGTCACAATTCGGTTCTCATCTCCATCCACATACGCAGCACAAACCACACGATCTTCATGACCTTCAAACACCCTCAAACATCTTCCCGCCTCCAGATCCCACAGCCTGGCCGTGCCGTCATCACTCGCAGAGATAGCGACCGTCTCATCCTTATTCATCCCGACCCAACGAACCGCCCCTTGATGACCCTCATATATCTTGACACATTGACCCTTGACCACATCCCATAAACGCATAAGGTTATCCGCATCGCCACTCAACACACGCCTGCCATCCCCACTCATTGCAACCGACCAGATCGAGGCGGGCGAATCAATCCTTGCAGCACAACTCCCACTTTCCATATCCCATATCCGTAACGACATGTCTGTCCCACCGGAAACCGCCCTACCATCATCCCCACTGCTTGAAAACGCAAATACCGGACCTTCATGCCCACTCAGCACTCTCCGCACCTTCACCGTTGCGCCAGCTTCTCCACCACCTGCATGGGCCGAAACATCGGACTCGCGCGCAGACACGGCATCCTCACCAATAGCGTCTCCGACACTATTCTCCTCAGACATCATTGACATCTGTTGCTCAAGCCCCTTCGCTCGCTTTGCCAATTCCCCTTCTCGAGCCGCAAGTCGCATTTCCGCTGCCTCAACAGCCGACTCTCGCCTCGTCAAAACGTCTACCGCTTCCGCCGCCGCCTCTTCGACCGACCGATCAACCTCGACGCCACGGGCAACCACCTCTTCCTCTCTTACTCGAACACGCTCCTCTGCCTCAGAAACACTGGCATTTCGCTGCGCCATCTGAGTTTCAAAGTCGTCCCGCTCCTTTTCAAAAACAGCCTCTCGGTCTTGCAATTCCAATCGTGCATCTTCGAGTTGCCGCCTGATACTCTCAAGCTCCTTCTCTCGGGACTCAAACTCGCTTTGGACCTCCGCTTCCCTCTTCTGTAACGCCGCGCGCTTCACCTCCACCTCCGCCAATTGCTCCTCCACCGCCTTATGCTGATCCAATTCCGCCGCTGACATATCACGTTCACGCTGACTGAGCGACTCAACAAGTATCTCACAATCTGAAGACTTTGACTCCACCTCTGCGGAACGTGCCTTCAATTCTTGGGATTTGCGATCAACTTCCTCTTCACGCAAATCCAACTCCTGGCGGCGAACTTTGATCTCCTCTTCCAACGCAATCTCTTGCTGCCGCAATTCACTCACACGATTCTCATGTTCCTTTGTAATTGCCGACGCCTGATCATTCGCCTCCCTTGCAACTCGTTCATTTTGGTCGCGCTCGGCATCCATCGCTTCACGCATCGCCTCGAGCTTCAATCGTTCTTCCCCCAGCTCCTCCTGCTGCTTCGCTATCGCACCCATCGACTCACCAAGCGTTTCTTCCAATACCTCCAATTGCTCACGCTCAGCCTCCAGCCCCTTTTCCTTCGCCTGAATCTCATCACTCAAGGCACTCAAACCCAACGCCGTTTCCGCCAATGCAGACTCCTGCTCTGCCGCAGAGGCTTCGCGAATCTTCAATTCCTCTTCCCGCCGAACCACATTCGCCTCACGATCATCGACATTCACTGATGCCACCCGTTTCTCCATATCGATGACATTCTGTTCGCGTTCTTCGACTCCCCTTTGCAACTCTGCGACTACGCGCTCCTGATCATCAACTTCAACCTTACGCTCCTCGCAGGCCTTCTCCCGATCCTCCAATTCCCCCAGACGAACGTCCAATTCGGCAGCCCGTTCATCAATCCGAACATTCTCCGCCTCGATTGACGCCTCATACGCCTTCGCAGATTCCTCTTTTTTGGCCACTTCCGCCTGCGCAAGTTCAATCTCCGCTTGGCCGGCTTCTACCCCTTTGCGTTCCTCCTCTATTTTCAATGCCAACTGTTCCAGTTCGATTGCCTTGGATTCCAGCTCTTCATCAACCTCCCCTGCCTCCACTTCCCGCCTCGCCAATTCCGCCTCCTTCTCTTCAAGTGTTGCCACGCGCGCCGCCAAAGCACCCTGCTCGGCCGTGACATCACTAAGCAGAGCTTCCAAATCAACTTTCTCCTTCTCCAACTCACGTGACACCCCCCCCACCTCTTCAAGTTCTTTTTGCAATCCCTTCAGACGCTCATCTAACTCTACTTCTCGACTGGCAACCTCCTCCTCCTTAGCCTTCAATTGCTTACGCGCCTCCGCCAGTGCTTTGTTTTCTTCACCCTTACTGTGATCATACTCCGCCGCCATCTCCATGAGTCGCTTATGGTGTTGGTCCTCCAACTCCGTGATCCTGGCCTCTAACGCATTCACCGCCTCCCCATGATCCGCTTCCCTGGAACGAAGTGCTTCCTCAAGCCCCGCCCGCTCTTCTGCAAATTGGTCGGCCTCACTTTCAAGCCTCTCGATCTCCTCCCGGCACCCGGCAATCTCCTGCTCCAAATCGTTGCATCGACTGCGCTCATCTTCCAGCGACTGCCCAAGCTCTTCTGTTAGTTGAACGTTTTTCTCGCGCAGCCCGCTAATTCGTGCTTTATACTCCGTCTCTACCGATTTCATACGCTCATCAAACGACTTTTCCTTTTCAGCAAACTCTACAGCCACCACTTCAGCATCTGCCATAAGTGCCGCCTGATCCACCTCACCCTTAGTCACCTTTTCCTCACGTTGTGATAAAGCTTCCGCACGCGCCTCGAGTTCCGCTTCCTTCTTCTCCTGCCTTTGACTCGCCCCCTCAAACTCTTGTTCAGCCTTCGACCGGGCGGCGCCCAACTCCGCCTCAATGGCCTGCATTCGTTTTTTGAAGGTCGATTCGACCTCAGCTTCGCGTAAGGACAGTTCACGCATACGGCTGTCTAATTCAATAGATTTTTTCTCGAGTTTCGCCTCTTCTTTCGTTAGTTTCTTTTCACTCTCTGACAATTGGCTTTCCCGATCAGCCAAGCCACGCTCAATCTCTGTCGACTTCGCCTCAAGATTCGCAAGCTCCCGCTGACGATCATCCAATTCGCGTTCGACTCTCTTACGATTCTCTTCCAATTGCGACGCCTCACGCGCCTGCTCCGCCCTCAACGCTTCGAGCCTTTGTTTCTCTACCTCTATTGCCTGCCGCTCCCGCTCCAATTGACCCAATTCCGCACTTATGGCTTTGGCGTTTTCGCCTTCATTCGCGTCCGCCCCCTGAATCAATGAATCATGACTACCCACCGGCGTCGACATCGGATCTTTCTGCACCACCCCAGCAATCCCTCCAGTGTCGCCACCCAACTCAGACGTCATCGAACTCTTTGGCTGAATGAGAAAACGTTCTCCACACGCCTTGCACTTCGTCCGCTTGCCCAGCTTCGAAATGGGGACCATGTAAGTAGCGTGACACGATCCACATTGAACCTCACAAATACTTCCCCCCATCTCACCTCCACCGCTCACACCCAGGGGCCCTTCAACCCGAAACTTCTTGTGACAATGACCACACTGTCCAACATCACCTAATTGTGACAGACGCGTCGCATATGCCACCTTACAAAACGGACAGGCAATCATCGTCCATCGCATTCGTGCAGGCAGCTTTCCAAGTCGACGCTCGGAAAGACGAAAACGTACATTGTCTCCACAACTCTCACATATGCGATCATGCCCAAGATAGCGCCAATCCATAGACACTTCGTCCTGACATGACGGACACTTCGCGGATACGTTACTGGAGGTCAAACCTGACATTCAGAGAAAGTCTCCCGATGCACCCCCGCCACACTGACACCGCCCCGTGACGCTTCATGGAATTCAAGTCTCATAGACGAGTCATCTGTCCGCGAAAGACAGCCCAATTCGTTACGCTGCAATTAGACCTTTTCCGCAACTGGAACACAAATCCCAACTCTCTATTGTAACAATCCGTACCACCTTTTTCAATCAGTATTAAATGATCTGATGCTTCATTCATATCAATCTCGACTTTGTGTCGATCTACACCCAAATCCCACACTCACTCACGCCACATGCTGTTTTCGCCGATAACACCGGATGATGCCCAACGAAAACACTGTGACCGATAACCATTCCTGAAACACATTCGAGACCGGCGCAAGGAACAACCAAATGACTGGTCGTAACGCCTACCTTCACCCAAACGAACCGTCCGCCGACAATCGTTCCATCGCTCACTCCACATTCGCGTCGCAACCCCCTCTTCACGGCCTGAACCTGCACGTCGCCCAAACTGTCAACCAAATCACCGAAGCCTGGTCACTCGCCTATCGCTCATACCTGAGAGCCGGCCACATTCGACCAAACAAATCACAGCTATTCACCTATTCTCACGCCATCAACAGACAAACCTTGGTCGTCAACGGCTACATTGGCCCGGTACTCGCTTCAACCGTCACTGCCATCGTAGACAGCGCAACCGGAATTCCGGCAGATCAACACTTTTCAGACTTCACCAACGCACTACGCAAGCAAAACAAACGAGTCTTACAGGTTACCCTCTGCGCAGACCGCCGTGAGAAACTCGCTCGCTCCGTCTATTCCCTCCTGGATATGATGCGATACGTTTACTTCTATGCCCGAGTACAGAACATTCACGAAATCATTGCTGAAATCGACTTTAATGACGCCTCCATGTTTAGGGATTACATGGGATTCGACCCGATTTGTCCGCCGCGCACACATCACGGAAGCAAAGATATCCAACTGATACTTGCCCATCTCAACGTGGACGAATCCAACAACCCCAACTCCCATCCCATGATCTGCAGATACTTCTCCGAAAACCCCGTGCCGACTGAAATCTTTGACTCCCGGTTTGATTTTGCCACTTCAGAACTCACCAATGCTCCATTCAGAGAATTCCTGGATGTCTAAACCTGAATCATAATCCATCAAATTTTTCTTCATTGTATCCAAATAATAATTTACGTCCGCCCTGTTATATTTCAGAATTTCTATACTGACAGTATGGCAAAAGGCCGTAATTTTCCCGCTAGAAGCAAGTTGAGAGTTGATCAAAACATGCAAGCCAGCGCAAAAATGTCCAATAAAAACAGTGTTTCACCACTTAACTTGGATCCAGAAGATCACTTTCGACAAAACTCACATCCTAGCCAATCGCCTTTATAAGCCTATGTTCCGACGGAAAGCGCGTCATATTCAGGAGGCGGACTTGGTGAAAAGCAAAAACAAAAAAACGAGCCCGAGAGAATTTAGAGACAGCATTAATCAACCCCGCGCACTCTACGCCCAATCTGACCCGGACAAATTTCGAAGACGTATCGCTCTGTTCAAGAAATCTGGCGTCCTCGGAAACACACCGGATCACATCCTTATCCAACGAGCTACAACTCTGAAACAACTCAAAGAGGCATACGAGCTGGTACACGATATCTTTGTCGAACAGCAATACATCAACCCACAACGAAACAATATTCGAGTTCGAATTTTCGAATCGCTGCCCGAAACTGCCACCTACGTCGCGATTGTCAATCAAAAAATAATAGGCGTGATGAGCTTGGTACCCGACTCCGTCGATATAGGACTTCCGTCAGAATCCACGTTCTCGAGAGAAATCGGCCTTCTTCGCTCCAAAAATCAGACTATTGGCGAGATAACCAATCTTGCTATCGCTTCAGAGTATCGTCGCAGCAATATCTTTGCCGCCTTAACACAAGCACTATATGCCCACGCGCTTTATTGTGGCATGGACCACCTATTCACCGCCATAAGTGCTAGTCATGCACCTTTTGTCGAATGCGCCCTTCAGTTCGACAGGTGGGGAGAAGAAAGAAATTACTCGCATGAAATAGAAGATTTGGTCGTCGGAATGCGATTTGATATCAATAATGCTCTTGATCGAGGAAGAACTGTAGACACAATACTCGGCGATCAAGCATTTCTATTTGATTTCTTCCGTGACGGTAACCCATGGATCCAACGAGCGCCGCTAGAAGATGCACTCGCAACGAAAAACTTTCTCACCATGAAGACTCTCAATAAACTATTCGGAGGGTCGGATAGCATACTAGCTAAATGCACGCCCCAGCAACTCTCGGGAATCTGCAGAAGATGGTCACCTGATCTCTATGCCCAAGTGTGTTTCGGTCTTGCCGCAAACCATGCAGCCTAATTAAGTAAACAAAGCGCGCCAACACCACAACATCGCGACGAGGAGGACAACAACGTGACGACATCGGCAATAACAACACACGGATCGTCCTCACTCGTCAACTCAACATTGATCGATCAATCATTCTCCACGAACTCGGAAAGAAACATATCAGCGTCCCCTCAACCCAAGACCCTTCGTTCACGCATCGCAAATTGGTGGATCGCCAAGTTTACTGCCCGCTCTCAAGCCAAAGCGCTCCGCATGTTCAAATGCGCGGCAAGAAACATTCCGGCATATCAACATTTTCTTGCAAATCACAATATCGATCCGTCAAAAGTTACTACCATTCAAGATTTTATACGCCATGTACCCAACACCGACAAGGTGTCACTCTTCGCCAGATATCCTCTGCATGAACTTTGCCAAAATGGAGTACTCAAAAATGCCTCTTCCCTTTATACAAGTTCAGGATATTCCGGTATATTTTCCTTCGGCATAGACAATCCACGCAACTGCAAGATGCTCCAAAAGCAAACAGATCGCCTGTTAAATTGGTATTTCCAAACAAGAAAGAAAAACACACTCATTGTCAATGCACTTCCGGCAGGCGTAAAAATCCCCAGCAAGAATAACGCCATCCTAGATGTCAGCACCCGGCCGAAAGCAGTGATTGCCGCCCTCAAACACCTCGCTCCCGCATTCACACAAACGATCATTGTCGCCGAACATCCATTCCTCAAAGAAGTACTCGAAAAGGGAACAGAGGAGAACGTCAGCTGGCATAATTTGGTCATACATTTGATTACGGGTGCCGAAGTCATGCCCGAAAACTTTCGACGATACGCAGCGACTATACTTGGCCACAATTCCGAGTGCCCTGACAATGGCCAAGTCGGCACAAGCCTAGGCATCTCCGAAGTCAGTCTAAGCCTTGGACAGGAAACACCGGCAACCCAACGATTACGCTCTGCCATTCATGACTGCAGTTCCGTCCGAAATGCGCTCTTCAATAACACGCCATTCGCTCCCACGCTTGTCCACTTTCACCCATTGCAGCACTTCATCGAAACGCCTAACATCGGTGGTCGCCCTACCCTCGTTGTCACCACACTCGACACCAAACGCCAAATACCTCTCATCCGCTACAACACCGGCGACTGGGCCCAAATAATCGAATATCAAACACTCAAATCACGCCTTACGCAACTTAATCGCCTCGATCTCCTTCCCGACCTCCCCCTTCCGCTTCTAGCCATGTGGGGCAGAGGCAATTCGTTCAGGACGAGAGACAATGACATTTATCCAGAGCAGGTTAAAGAAGCCCTTTATGTGAATCCCGATATCGCCTCACGCCTTACAGGCAACTTCAAAATTCAATCTCCCGCAAACTCAATACAAATCGATTTTCAGCTCCGTTACAATGCATCTTTCACGCCAGCTCTTACTACCACGTTTCAAGAAATCTTGACCAGCTATCTAGGATTTCCCACAATCGTCACCTTTTCCCCACTCAGAAACCAGGAATTCCCTGATTATCAAAACAAATTCCAATACGTTTGAACAATATGCCTCTCGTTGCAACACACCTAAACCTCTTTGGTCGTCTGGCGAACCGATTTACCAATTCATCGTGTAACTAACCCACGATTGAGACGAATAATTATTTATAACAAACAAAAAACCGGGCATCTAACGATGCCCGGCCAAAAGTAGTTCTTCAACGCCCCCCCTGGTAGAATCACTCTACGCTCGCTAATGCTCTGCGACGACGCATGACACCGACACCCAGCAGCAAGGACATACCTATCAATCCCTGCCATACAGCCGACGGCATCGGAATCGCACTCGCCTGAGCGGAAGACGACTCAATCTCAAGGATGAAGGAGAACGGAGCACCGGTATTAGGTTCGCTGCTGAACTCCACTCGAACATCAGCAGTCGCGCCCGGTGCACTACGCACGCCATTCGTAATCGTATTAGTGTCGAAGAACGGATCCCAAGCACCACCGCCGGGCCCATTGACTACTTCAAAGAATGCCTCGCCCTCACCACGTGTACTCGCTGGCGTGAAGAGGTTCTCGAATTCCGCGGTCGGGCTAGCTGGTGTAATTCCATCGGCAAGGAAGGCAAAGTGACCAGCATCGCCGGTTGCCGAAAGCACTTTCACACCATCAGTAACTGTAGTGTAGGTTGAAGATCCCGTTCTACCATGGACACCTGACAAAAAGTCCGGTGTCGAGTCTTCATAAAGATCAAATCTGATGTCTACCGCGTGTATTGTCTGCGTCGGGCCATTGATCAACTGAATATCAACACTGTTGTAAAACATAAACGTCAGTTCTTTACCATCAGTAATGACGTCTGCCCAGACAGTTGCGCCATCAACCTTGATCGAACTGATACGGGCAACGCCCCAAGTATCCTCGCCAAATCCCGAGGTCGTTGGTAAAGCACCCGGCGCTGGCAAATTGGGAGCACCGGAGCCTGCGAGGGCATCCAAAGCACCGGGAGAAAACGGTCCTACAAAGCCTGGGCCAGCTGGGTCATAAATTGTTCCGTTGGCAAATCCGTCGAAGAAAATCTCAACCTCTGCCTGCCCGCCGGCAGCGGAAACCGCCGGGTTAATAAAGTCTTCAAAAACTGTCCCGGCCTGAGCGTTGGGGGTTCCAATGCCCATCAAAATCGCCGCAACAAGTGCCGTCAATAATCTGATACTTTTCATACTTAAACCCTTACTTTCCTTCTAGAACCTTCCGGTTCTGTTCCCTGCACCGCTGAACTTCAACGGTTTCATCTTCTAGTTTTTTGCCAAAAAGAATCGAATCTAAAAACGACTCGAATTTTCTTAGCACCTGCTTGGACGTCACAACACGTGTCGCCCACGCCCCCCTTTTTGTACCCTGATAGGTTATCAGAAAACCCCTGTAATTCAACCCTTTTTCGAGAAAAAACCCGCTTTTTTTTAGGATATCCCTTGTCGCGCCGTTTAATCTTTTTTCCTTCTTTCGCTCGATAAACACCGCCCAAATTTCTCATTTTCGACAAAAAAAAACACCCAGATTACCCAGCCTACCCCAATCCACGACCCCGCCACGCCTCACTCGCGCCATTCCTCACCTCTCCCGCACCTTTTCTTAACCGAAAGTAAAGCCACGGAACCACAACAATCGCCATGCCAGCCAGATCCGCAACAATATCCCAGTAATCAAATCCCCTTCCAGGAACAGCTTGCTGCACAATCTCGGATAAAATCGAAACCCCGCCTACAATCAAACCCGCCCCCACCACAGGCTCCCACCCTTTCGCCGGCAAAATCCGCGCCGGAATCATCAACAGCGTGAACCCCGCGAATGTCATGGCATGCCAAAACTTATCCGCCCCACCCGGAAGCTCGTTCAAGATCTCAAACTTAGGCAACCTGATTCGTGGCCAATTCAACAAGACCATCATACCCACTGAATAAACCCCAAATACCATTCGCCAGATAACGCGACTACGCATTACGCAATTCCGCCAATTCAACTCATTGCCATACCAAAAAAAAGTCCGCGTCGCACAAGCAACGCGAACGAGTATATCAACAATTCAATTCCACCCCCAAATTACCATGTCAACGTCTAAGTCCCGGAATCAACGTTACTCTCACCGGCAGTACCCATCCCAACCTCCACGTCCGCTTGTGTCTGGTCCAACGATCGCCCGACCTCAAACACCTTAAATCCTGCCCGGCGCAAAGCAGCATGGTTCAACCACTTTCTGGAATCATAAATCAATCTCCCCTTCATCCTGTCACCAAAATTCTTAGCCGACAAGCTTCGATACTCCTTGTGATTCGTCACCAGCACCGCCGCAGTCGCTCCACCCAAACAATCATCGAGATCGTTACTTATCATTAATCCATGCCAGTCTCCCGGCTCCACCAGCGGATCATGCACCGCGACCTCCAGCCCCTTCGCCTTTGCCGCCGCTGACAAATGCGCTGCCGGACTCTCGCGCGGATCATCAATATCCGCCTTATACGCAGCGCCGAGTATCGCTACCTTATCACCACTTACCAAATCCCCTGACTCCATCATTCGCTCCAGCATTCTTTCACCCTGTCCATCATTAATTTGTCTCGCCTTCGCCAACAGCTCCGCATGAGCCGGAAACGACTCCACCAGAAACCACGGATCCACCGGAATGCAATGCCCTCCCACACCAGGCCCTGGTGACAGCACATCCACGCGTGGGTGATGATTGGCGTATGAAATCGCTTCCCATACATCGATTCCCGCATCCTCCGCCACACGCGCAAACACATTCGCAAGCGCAATATTCACATCTCGATAGGTATTCTCCGCCAGCTTCACCATCTCCGCCGTAAGATCATTCGTTAGGGTCAATTCTCCCTGCGCAAACCGCTGATAAATCTCCACCGCCCGTTTAGCACAATCGGGGCTCATCCCCCCTATCACGCGATCATTATTCACCAGCTCCGCCACTGTATTCCCAGGCAAAACCCGCTCAGGACAATAACACACATGCACATCCATACCCGGCTCAAACCCGTGCTCACGAATCACCTCCCCCACTACATTCCGCGTCGTGCCGATCGGTGACGTCGACTCCAGAATCACCAAATTCCCATGCCGTAACAGAGGACCAATCGCCCTCGACGCCTGCTCCACCAATGACAAATCCGCCTTCTTCTCATCGCTGATCGGGGTCGGCACACAGATGATAAACGTATCCGATGGCGCAGGCTCCAAAGCCGCCACCAGATTGCCACTGTGACACGCCGCCGCCACCATCGTCGACAACCCCGCCTCCTTAAAGATTGTTCGCCCCTTATTCAAACTCTCCACCACAACGGGATTCACATCTACACCCAAAACGTCGAATCCCGCGGTCGCCAGCAAACTCGCCGTCGGCAAACCCACATAGCCCAGTCCCATTACACATATCTCAGCCATTTTTCATTTCCATCAAAGTCTAGTTTTCCAAATCGGACTGCAATCAGCAGTCACTTGTCCCGGATGTTTGCGCAACCTCGCCTTTCGCAACACCATGAGACTCGCCAGATGTCACACGATGCAGAATCTCCAGATACGCCTTGGCCTGTATGCGCCGATCATAATTCGACAGCACAAACTCACGCCCGTTTTGCCCCATTTGCTCCAAAGCTTTCCTGTCTCCCGCATGCTGTCTAATTGCTCCCACCAATGCATCGGCATTCTCCGGCTCCACATATACCCCGCCGTTCGCAGCCTCAACCAAACGCCTCGCCTCCCCACCCACACTGATCAATACAGGACGTTCCATCGCCAGATACTCAAAAATCTTCGACGGCAACACTTCCTGAAACAAAGGAGTATCCCTTAACGTCACAAGTCCAATATCACACGCTGAATAAAACGCCGGAATCCGCTCCTTCGCCTGCTGATCAATAAATTGCACATTCCCAAGCCCCCACTTGCCCGCCATCGCTTTGAGCCTCGACTTTTCCGCGCCCTCCCCCACAAATACAAAGTGGTACTGTTTGTCATCCTTTAGTTGCTGCGCGGCCTCTACCACGACATGCAATGCATGCGCCATCCCATGTGTCCCCAAATACATCAATACCGTCTTGTCTCCCCACCCAAACTCCCTCTTCACCTCATTATTCCTTTCGCCCGGAATGAACAGCGACGTATCAATACCGTTCGGAACCACTTCAATATGAGACGGCTCAACCCCGTACTTTTCTTCAATCGCTCGTTTGTATCCCTGCCCCACCGTCACGATTCGATCACTCTTGCGATAAAGAAAGTTCGCGACCCGCTTTAACCCCCCGATCACACGCCCCTCCTTCATCGCATCCACCGCCATGATTGACTCAGGCCACAAGTCCCGGACCTCAAAAACAAAAGGCCGTCGAAACCGCTTCGACAGAATATACCCCGCAACCCCACACAACAATTGCGGCGACGTCGCAATCACCACATCAGGTCGCTTAATCCTCACCGATCCAATCATCGCCGCAGATCCCATGAAACTTGCATAAGACATCATCCGCTTCACTGTCCCCTTATTGGCCGTTGCATACACATACGACCTCACCACATCGATCCCTTCAACCTCCTCACGCCGCGTCCACCGCCAACGGTCGCCCTTCGCCTTCACACCCGTTGGATGATGTGCAAACCCCGTCAGCACTGAAACCTCATGCCCACCTCGCACCCACTCTCGCGCCAACTCAAAGACCCTCGCCGAGGGCGCCCCCATTTCTGGAGGAAAGTATTGTGAAACATACAGGATCCGCATAAACGCCCTCAAACGTTCTCCACACCGCCTATTCCACTTGCCCTATACCAAATTCCCCTGAATCGAAAGCCCAATGTTTGCAGGAAGACTCCCACGGTATCGGCATTTCATTAAGCTCGCTGGCGTTGTGCTCCCAAACTCCGAACAGCTCTCGTAGTTTTCCAATTCACATTCCGTTTCACCCTCGAATTGCGAATTCAATTCCTCCCCCTGCCGCCAAATACGCCACCCTCCCTCCTTAACCTCCGCCTCCCATCCTTCTCCCAATGAATATCTACACTCTAAACCATGCTCAGCGCTGCCCGTTAATTGGTCGTTGATTTTCAATCCATCCTCCCTCCCAACTTCAACTCGTCTCCGATGCATCACACCCCCATCGAACCGCCCGTATCCAACATGCTCGCCCTCGATACTGAAACTCCCATCCAATTCCGTAATCTTCACCCCACTTATACTCGCTCTCCTACCTACGCGAAAAATATGCCACACCTCACTCGAATCTTCCCCATCCACACAAACTGCATTATGTGCCGCCGTCCCTCGCTCCCACGCCCGCCGCTCGCCCAGGTCATATCCGTACGTCCCTGGATCCACAATCAGCCGCTTCCCTTTGTACGATACCTCGATCGAAAGCGTATCCGCATGTCCATGCCCCGGCTGATAATCCACTGAAATCGGCCCGACATCCATGAATACCGTCCAGTCATCCGTATGAATCACACCCATCCCGTATTCCTCAAATAACCTTACCCCTTTCCGCAGCGTTGTGTCAACATCAACACCGTCCATCTCCGCTCCCAATGCCAACACATCCTGCGGCCCCCCGGCACCATTCAATGCCGCATCATTAAACAACGGAATCTGTCCATCGGGATGCCGCATCCAAACCGCAAACTCCGCCATCTCACTCCAACGCTCACGAATTCGCTTCCGTACTCCCTCATCTCGAATCAATCGCTCGACGACATAAAAATCTTCCATCACCTGAAGGTGATACATTGGACTACGCTCAAAGTGCCCGCCATCCGACAAAACCTGCTCTTCAATCTGCGACTTGGCAAGCTTCGTTGCAGCCTTGAGCCAGTGCTCCGCCTGGGCCCCCTCAAAAAACCGACCTGCCCACGCCAAGCCCACAGCATCACGAACCAAATGATTCGCCCTCAAATCCCACTCAATATTTCGATCCAGGAATCCCGCTTGCTTCCACATACTCTTCACCATCCGCTCCGCCACCTCCCCATGCCACCCATCACGCTTCATCACATGTAGAATCCGACACCAAAACCCGATCCGAGTCGCCACCACATAAGAATTCCATGCCAGATCGCCGGCCCCCTCCGCCTCAAGATCACACCGAGAAAGCCAATCTTCCAGAATGCGCCAGATGTGCCCCCATATCACCCCTGCTTTCTCTCCCGCACCTTGCGCGGCCTTGACCAACTCCCAGACCCACCCATGGCTATGCAAATGCACGATCCACAGCCGATCAACCGCCTGTGGCCCAAGCCGCCAATCAATCGACTCAACACCAATTTCCCGCGTCGCATTCAATAAGGTCAATTCACCCCGTCCAACCTCTTCGATCAGGCATTGCACCTGATCATCCGAATACACCTTCGCCTCGGAAACCTTGGGAAAGTCGCTAACATCTGCAACCGCCCCCACCGGTCCAACCTTCGGCTTGCGTCGCCCTATCCGATATCTCAGCCGCCAATAAATCTGCGAAAACTTGAGATACCTGACCGTGCGAATAGTCCGTGCCAAATCACGCAATCCCATCGGACCAACAACCTATCCAACAGGAACATGACACGCCACAACATCCCGTACGCTACACCACATCAATCGGTCCTCCCTCTCGCAAACTCTTGACCGCGCAAATCGCCGCCAGCGAAACAGTTCTCAAGTCACTCCATGAAATAGGCCACTCTCCACCATCCCGCAATGCTTTTCCAAAAGCTTCTACCTCCGCCACATGCCCCTTATCCTGCTTACCCTTCACGCGCTTTCGCTTTCCGCCTCTGACCAGTTCCGTCACACGAAAATCACCAATCACCGCAAGCCTACCCCCGCCCATCACCTCAATACGTTCCTTCGGATACGACTTATCACCTCCTGCCAGATAAGCGATGTTCGACACTGAACCATTCGCATGTCGCATCGTGATAAAACACTGGTCATCTGTTATCTCACCACCCGTCTCACCCCCTACCGATTCCGCAAATACCCGCACCACCGGCGAATCTACCACATACGTCGCAAGGTCAATTCCATGACACGCCTCACCGATGATCCTTCCCCCCCCAATCTCTTCATCCTGCGTCCAATGCTCCGAGGAAATCTCCCCCGCATTAAACCGCATCGAAAACGTCATGGGCGATGAACTACCCTCAAAAAACTCCTTCACCATCCGCGCTGCCGGAGAAAACCGACGATTAAAGCCAACCATCACCAACGGACACGCATCACCCGCCCCCTCAACGCCCAATTCGATTTTCTCCAACTCCTCTTCCGTCAAACACAACGGCTTTTCAACAAAAATCGCCTTCCCTGAGTCGATCGCCTTAACCACATGCCCCGCATGTTCATTGTGCTGTGTTATCGAAAATACTGCCCCAATCCGATCATCTGCAAACACCTCGTCCTCATCTGTCGTTGCTCGAGCAAAGCCCAGCTTCTTTCCGCTGTGTGCTGCAGACACACCCTTGGCTGTGCACAATGATTCAAGCGTAAATGCATCACAATTCGCAATTGCCGGAAACATCACCATCCGCGCAAAGTTCCCTGCCCCCAAGACACCCAATCCAATCGTCCCATTGCGCTCGCCACCACTCCCCAGTCGAACACTTCGCTCAATACGATCCGCCGTCATACCAGGATACGTAAGCACCATCCCCACATAGGGCTCCCGTCCAGTTTCGATCAATTCATACGCGCCATTCGCCTCACCAATATCAAATCGATGCGTAATCAGAGGTGAAACGTCCAGCTTCTTTGAGGCCATCAAATCCAGCACAGACTGGATATTCCGTTGCTCCGTCCATCTCACCCATGCCGCAGGATAATCTAGCCCACGCTCCTCATACTTCGGATCATACCGGCCGGGCCCGTAGGAGCACGACACTACAAACTCCGCCTCCTTAAAGAAGAAAGGCCGACGATCCAGCTCCAGCCCCACCACAC
>JANQQT010000100.1 GCA_028284925.1 Phycisphaeraceae bacterium
TGACTGAATTGCAAGATGGTGAGCAGTTCATGATCGGTAAGGTACGCTTTGAGGTGATCCACACGCCCGGTCATACACCAGAACACATCAGCTTACAGGTTACGGATACGGCGGTAGCTGATGCCCCAATGGGCATTTTTACAGGTGATTTCTTGTTTGCGGGCGATGTCGGCAGACCTGATCTACTGGAAAATGCCGTTGGTATCTTGCAAACTGCTGAACCCGGTGCCAAACAACAGTATGCCAACATTCAAAAATTCGCCCAAATGGATGACTACCTGCATATATGGCCCGGTCATGGCGCAGGGAGTGCCTGCGGGAAATCCTTGGGGGCAGTACCATCGACAACGCTGGGTTATGAAAAACGGTTTAATCCAGCGTTTCATCAGCCTGATGAAAATACATTTGTTGAATGGTTGCTCAGTGGTCAACCAGAAACCCCGCATTATTTTGCTCGTATGAAAGATGTGAATCAGCGCGGAGCAGAATTATTGCGCGACATTCCACAAGCACAACATATTCAAGAGTATCCTGAGGGGATTGTTCCTCCCGGTTCACTGTTCATTGATACACGCCCACCCAATGATTTCGCACAAAGGCACATCCCGGGTTCGGTGAATATTCCTATCTCATCAACGAATTTCACGACTTATGTCGGTTGGTTTGTTGAGTATGACTTGCCAACATTCTTTCTATCGTACCACAATGAAGTGATTGAAATTCTCAAGAATTTATTCTCAATTGGGGTGGATAATGTGCCGGGATATTTCACGACAGAAGTGCTAAAAGATGTGCGTAATATTGGGATCATCAAGTTCCAGTCCCCCCGCGAGATTGAACAAGCGGATATGCTCATTATTGATGTGCGTGGCGAAGATGAATATGCTAGCCAACATATTCCTGATGTATTGCATATTCCGATGGGACACATTCTTCAACGTAGAGATGAAATCCCACAAGATCGCCCAGTTGCATTGCATTGTGGTAGTGGTATTCGCTCACAGATTGCCATTAGTGTTTTGCAACGAGAAGGTTATACCAATCTGGTTAATATGAGTGGTGGCATTGCGCGTTGGGTCGAAGATGGCTTTGATGTTGAGGAGGCATAATGGTGGTTGATAAGGTAAACCTTGCGGAGAAGTTCGCATTGTTCAATGAACATTGGACACCCAAATTGGTGGGGAAAATCAACGACTTTGAAGTCAAAATTGTCAAAGTTCATGGTGAGTTCGTCTGGCACCATCATGATCATGAAGATGAAATGTTCATGGTTATTGAGGGGTCACTAACAATGCAATTTCGTGATAAAGATGTGGTCGTCCATGCAGGAGAATTTATCATTGTGCCACATGGCGTGGAACATCGCCCGGTTGCAGACGAAGAATGTCTGCTAATGTTGATCGAACCATCAGGCGTATTGAACACGGGCAATGTGCGCGATGAGCTAACAGTTGACGCACCGGAAGAAATTTAGGAGTTTTTAAGAACAAGGGGCGCATCTGTTACGCCCCTGTGTTGTTTTAACATTCCCCAGTCGGCGAAACAAAATCGGCGGCAAGCCAACCATTGGTATCGCGGTAGATGACGTTGTACCAACCATCCGTTTTACCAATCGCAGTCAGCGTCGTGTTGAAGGGAATCCAACTGATCACATCCCCTGATGTTGTGGGGTCAGTACGTAAATTCATGATGCCCAAGTAGGTGTTGACGCGACAATTTTGCAGCGCATTGCTGGCAGGTTCCGGTGTGACTTCGACAACGGTGCCATCTTCTTCAACAATGACTTCGACTTCGGGCGCAGGTCGGCTGCCACCATTGGAAACCAGCACCAAAATCCCCTCTTTGTTGACAAAGGTACACGTATATCCACCGTCGTACCAAGTCGTCGCAGGGATTTCATTGGTGACGGGGATAGTGGTTTTGTTACGGAAGATCATCCCCCCTTCACCACGCATACACACGGTGATGTCACCCGGCACATAGCCGAAAATATCGACTGCATCCATGAATCCGCTATCGAGAATCACTGGATCACCGACACCTGCACCCTGTAGTTGCTGGCAATACATCGTGTAGAGGGCTGACCCTTGGAAGCGGATGCTCTCGCTCTGGAATTGGTCGCAGCGCATTGCTTGTGCTTGCACATCGGGTGCCATAACCCAGAATAACCCGCCTGCAATCAATAAACTGACAAATCCAAAAAGGACTAGTTTCATTTTCATCACATAATCCTCAAAATAATTTCCGTTTAGCATTAATGCTTATCTCAAGCATATGGCAATTTTGGCTAACTTTCAAATAAGGAAAGTACGGATGGACTAAAGTCCTATTCGGTTTGTTCGCGTTGCTGAATAGCTTCTTCATCGTTTTGACAAACATTAAATTAAAGGTTATTATCTACCAACTGAACAAATGTGAATTTTATTCACAAATGTGCAAATATTTATATTCAATATTTCATCATTCAAAAAAGGGAGGCTTTGTCATGGGTGATGTTGTTCTGGAAGCAAGATCGATTTTAGAACGGTTCAAATTAGATGGTCGGACAGCGTTGGTGACAGGTGGCGGACAAGGTATTGGACGTGCAATTGCCCATGCACTAGCGGAAGCGGGTGCGAACGTTGCTATTGTGGATATTAATCTGCAAACAGCCGAAACTGTCGCGCATGAATTGACCGAAAAAGGCGTAGAGGCAATGGCTATCGCCTGTGATGTGACAAAATCTGACGATGTCAACTCGATGGTTAAGGCAATTGTCGATAAGTGGGGCAAGTTGACAATTGGCATCAACAATGCCGGCATTGGCTTCTGGCATGATGCGGAAACGATGAAAGAAGAAGAATGGGATCGAACGATGGATGTCAACCTCAAGGGTGTGTTTCTCTGTTGTCAGGCAGAAGCGCGTGCGATGTTGAAGGCGGGCTATGGAAAAATCATCAATACCGCTTCCATGTCGGGGACAATCGTCAATATGCCACAGCATCAATCTGCCTATAATATCTCCAAAGCGGGTGTTATCCACATGACAAAAAGTTTGGCTGCGGAATGGGCAGAACGTGGAGTTCGGGTCAATTGCATCAGCCCCGGATATACCCGTACTCAGCTTGTGACTGATCTGCTACAGACGGAAGTGGGACAAACAGTATCTCCTGAATGGATGAGCCGTACACCGATAAATCGTATGGCAGATGTCACGGAATTACAGGGCTTAGTTGTTTATCTATCTGGCGAAACATCTGACTTCATGACCGGTAGTGACCTCATTATTGATGGTGGATACACAACTTGGTAAGCATCATATCCTAATAAAACAATGGGGCAATTTCGCTGGTTGCTCCATCCGACACCATCCCTCACCTACGCTTTCCACATGTTGATTTTATTCTCATGGATGTTAGTTCATCAATTTTTTGTGATTTTTGCTAAAATACAATAAATCGTTGTGAGTATGATCGGGTCATTCAAATGGTTGAAGATTACAGCGAACCCAGACGCAAGCGAAATCGTGCAGCACGGGAGCGTTATGAAGCACGCCAACGTCGTCGTGAGACAATGGTCTCCATTCGCCAAGAATCGACGAGCAAATTATCACGTTTCAATTTACCACTACCCAATGGCGAATGGCGGCAGCAGTTTTGGATGTTCTTGAAGGATGCTGGATGGTATCTGCGGAAAAATCCGATAACCCTACAATTGGTCGGGTTGATTGCTTTTATAGGGATTTTGACATTTTTCTTGAGTTACGGACTGGCAGGGAAAATTGCACCGAACATCTGGGCATTGAATGCCCCTCTAGGCGGGTTGACCCGCAGCGAAGCGGAATCTCGTTTAATCAGCGCATGGAACGAAACAGCATCAATTACGCTCATGCTGGAAAATGACGCTTTATTCACTGTTGAGCCAGAAGCACTTGGTTTGCGCCTCAACCTTGAAGATACGCTGGACAGTGCTTATGGTGCTGGATTTTCAGGCATTCCATTTGGCGTGAATATTGCGCCAAGCATCGAATTGGATTATGGCACAGCACAATCCTATTTGCTAAATTTGACCGAAGATGTCTACATCGCGCCCTATGAGGCAGGGTATGTGTGGCGTGATGGAGAATTGGTCGGTGTACAGGGGCGTTCTAGCCGAGAGCTGGATGTCACGCTAACGCTAGAACGTCTATCACAATCAGCCGATACCATTGTCAAAGATGGTCGCTTTGAACTCATCACCAGCTCGACTCAACCCAATATCGTCGATCCATCGCCTTATCTACAAGATGCTTATGTCTTTTCCACACAGCAATTCCGCATTTTAGGCTACGACCCTTTTTTGAATGAATCTGTGCCTTGGACAACCACCGATGAAGAACTTACACGTTGGTTGGCGGCAGGACCCAACGGCTTGACCCTGCGGGAAGATGCCTTCCGTGAATTCATTGCAGCCATCAACAGCAGCTTAAACAGCTCCGAAAATCCTCGTTATCTGGATGACAGGGAGAGCATTGCGGCAGTTCAACAGGCAATTGCCGCCGGAACCGACTCCGCATTACTGCGGATTCGCTATTTACCGACAACGTACACTATCGAGCAGGGCGATAATGGTTTCCGTATTGGACGCAAGACAGGGCTGCCCTTCCAACTCATTAACGATGCCAATCCCGGTTTAGAGTGGGGCGAATTATCCATCGGGCAGGTGATCAATTTGCCTTCACGCGATACCCTCTTGCCAGAAGACCCGATTGCCCACAAACGTATCATTGTCGATCTAGATCGGCAGTGGTTGATCGCCTATGAAAATGGACAGCAGGTCTTTAGCTGGGCGATTTCTTCCGGGCGTGAAGAAGCCCCGACGTATCCCGGCACTTTCCAGATTTTGACGAAAAACGATGTCGCCTACGGCAGTGGTTTTTCCTTGTGTGGGGATAATGGCTGTGACCAATGGGAGATGTATAACTTCATGGGGATTTATGAGGTTACGCCGGGTTTGATGAATGGCTTTCATGGGGCGGTGCTATTGCCAAACGGTGCCTATCTCGGTGGTGGTGGTGTGGATTATCCCTCAACGTTCGGCTGTGTGATGAGCGAAAACAGCAATTCACTTCATCTGTATGAATGGGCGGAACTCGGCACCATCGTGGAGATTATTTCCAGCGAATATCTACCGGAAAGCGATATTGCGCGAGAAGCACAAGCCTACATGCAGGCGAATGCTTTCTAAAGACTGCAACTAATGTTAGGTAGGAAGAATGGGACAGAATCAGGACGTATCGAGATGGTTGGGCTTTGTACTGGGTGTTATTGTAGTGCTTAGTGTGTTTTTCGAATCTCGCTTGTTATATGTTGCTATTATTTTGATTATTTGCTTTCTGATAGCAAGAGGTTTGTACTTTCTTCCTCGCTTAGTGTTTTCTAACTTACAGCCAGAAACTGCAATCATCCTCACGACACGTTTATTGAAGCTATTGCCCGAGAATTCTGTCCTGTTGAAACACCGTGCTCAATCCTACAGTAGTATCCAAAAGTATCCATCGGCACTCGCTGATATGAAGCAGGTCTTAGAGAAACAGCCAGATGATTTACATGCACTGTTTTTACGACAGTTTATTCATATAGCACGCTACGATTATGAAGCTGCCTTAGCTGATGCGGAACGAATCCATGAAATCAAACCGGAAGATACTTTCTTAGATTTGTGTCGTGGGCTATCGCTACAAAAATCAGGTTTTCTTGATGAAGCAATGGCAACTTACGATGGACTTTACAAAAAGCTAGGTCCCGATGATCCACTCGATGTAAACCAGAATACACAAGTACAACTTGCATATTTACACGGATTTAGAGGGATTCTTTACCGTGAATTAGGTGAATTGGAGAAGGCAGAACGAGAAATTTGGCTCATTAATGAAAATATGATTCGCCAAAAGACAATGCGCGACAACATTTCAAGGCTGAAGACAACAGGATTAGGACTTATTGCACTACTCCGCAACGAATTTCCAAAAGCTGAAGAATATTTTCAGATCACATTAGATATACCGCCCGACGATAAACATGCGGTAGTTGGCATGGCGATTGTCGAATATCTGACAGATCGTCAAGGTGAGGCAAAACGTCGCTGGAAGACACTGAAAAGTGAGCGTCCTGAATATGGCGATGGCGAATGGGTTGCTGCGGAGTTGGCACTGCCGGATGATTTAGCAAAAGTTGTGATAGAAATCGCAGAGAGCTAGCTCATTAAAACCAAATACCCCCTTGGGAGGTCGGGGGTACTTAGTATCGGGGAAGCCTTGTAATTGATCTGATCCTGTGAATGGGGGCACTCACCTATCAGATGGGACCATCATAGCATGATTTGACGCATCGTAAATCGACGCATACCCCACGCTTCCCCTACGGCGAGATGAGAGACTAGCTGATGGTTTTACGCAGATAGATGACCGTTTCTTCACCGTTGCCGAGGTTGGCTTGTACGGTATATGAATCTTCAAAGCCCAACCGCCGATAGAGTGATAAAGCGAGTAGATTGCTTTCCGCTACGCCAATTTCCGCACAACTCAGCCCCATATTACGACCCATGTCCATCAAATAGCGGATCATCATGGTGCCGATGCCTTGCCTGCGATGGGTTTCCAGCACAATTAAATCGCTGATTTCGGCGCATTGTGTCCAGCGTGTCAATTGTCCATAAGCAACGATAGGTGGCGTTCCGCCTGTATTCATCACGACGATGCCCCCCCCACGTTCTTGATTGGTGAGGTGTTGAACGCGCTTTAACCGTTCTATCACTTGCTCAAACCTAAGATGTGTCCATAAATAGCGTTGGATGAGTTGGCTATCCGCCAATTTGACAGCGCGGATACGATATGATGTTTGATTACCTGATTTCACAGTTTGTGATTATCTCCTGTGTCAGAGCATTGTTATACCGCATTTAATCTTGTAATGCTACAAAACGCCATGCAAGATTGTCTTGAGTATGATAGCATTCCTATTGTATTGAGGAAATCACATAAATGAGTCTTATGCGATATATTTTGCTGCTAACTATCCTGTTGATTGCTGCTTGTGCGCCTCAAGCGGCTACAACACCAACCGATGCACCCACACCAACAGCTATCCCGACCGATGTACCCACATTGGAACCATCGTCTTTCCCAACATTGCAACCCAGCATTACCCCGATGCCAGCCGCCACCGATACCCCGTTCCAGATCAATCCCTTGATTGGGGAAATTGTGCCACCACCACTGGAAATTGATCTGCCGGATGATTGGGAGTTTGGCTACGACACGGTCATCATCAATGATATTGGGGATTTGCGCCCCATCCCATTTGCACTTTATACGGGACCTGTAACGGATGGTCGTGGCTTTATCGTGCTTTTGTGGGGATTCCCGAGTGTGACGAGTGGTATTCCTATTGATGAAGGATATGGTGTGCCGAATATCACGTTGGATGGCACTCGCCTGCTACGATTTATCATTGTGGAAGCAGCATGCACCATTGGCACCGATGTTGAGCGTGACTATAACTTTGAGGTGGGTGGGTTGCCGGCATCGGGCACACAATTCTCTGCGGTGAATTGCCCGGAAAATCTACCGGATACGCGGGGATGGCTGGCAGGGCTGCAAGTCGAGGAGATGAACTTTCTCTTTTATATGTACACTGATCCAATTCAGGCAATGGATGGTTCCGCACCGGATGAATTACAGGCAATATTGGATTCAGTCGAATTTGATGTTGCGAGCTTCTTAGAAGAACAACGTCAACGTGTACCAGAACCAGAAGCAACTGTCGATGTTGCACCGGAAGTTACAGCAACAGTCGCACCCTAATTAGCTCAAACGGACAATATCGCTCTCAGCGAAGATATGCCCAACTTGCAAACTCAATGCTGGCGAGGCATATAATTCCGGCGGTACGCTAATATCTGCCAGATATAATTCTCCAACGTGATCTGCCACACCTTTAGCGCGTAAGCCTGCTTTGGGTAAGGCAAGTGTCATGGTCGCGACTGCTTGAATCGCAGGTTCGAATACGGTGCCTGTTGTCGTATCTATGCCAGAAGGCGCATCCAATGAAAGAATCGGCGCACCGATACTGCCTTTGTTCACAAAAACAAAACCCCCATCCGCATATCGACGAAAAATCAACAAATACACGCCCGCAAACCTGCAATCTAGAAACCCTTTGGCCTCAACGCCTGATCGGAACAAGAACCGTCCCCGATAAATCCTTCGCCACCGCCTCATCAATCCCGTTCAACACCGCCTGCCGCCCCCGGTTTTCCATACTGAAATACATCCGCCACGCCGCCATCCGCTTTGCCCGTCCCTCAGCAACTCTACCATCGACACGTTCACCAAATCCATACCGCCCGATGCCCCGATAATCCCCACCCACGCGACGTTTGACCAACTGAGGATGGTCAGGCAATACAACCTCGGGCTTCTGGTCCGGAACGCCGCCAATCAAAAACACCGTATTCGCGGGAATATCCGCTATCGTCACGCGCTGCCCCGTCCGCCGATTCTCAAATTCCGTATATTGACCCTGATCAATCACTGCCGTCATCCCCTGCCGAATAACATAAAACTTCCGACCCAGGTCAAAAGCCCCACCCTGCACATCCCTGGCACGCCTGAAAATAAACGAATCTTGCCCATGAATCCCCAACCCGGCCTCACGTTTCCTTAAACTGCGATTCAGCAACCCCACATCATCCACCCGTTGATCCACAGGCTTCAATCCAAGCCTCTCCGGACGCACCTGCCCCTCCACGACACCGCCAAACTGAACCACCAGACCCAACACCAGAACGACCATTACTATGCGTTGATTTTCCATAACCTCACTCATATCGGTCACCGCACCCTCAAACTACCGCTTTTCCTCACCACATCCATTTTTTACAAAAAACCACTCCGCTACCACCCCACTCACCGGAAAAACCCTCAAATACTTGATTTTCGATGACCCAAGGCCATAATAATCACCTTCAAAACCTCCTATTTTCACGTGAGACAATACAAATGGCACATTCACGAAGTGCAAAAAAGAGAATACGGCAGAACGAAACATGCAATGCCCGGAACCGTTGGCGAAAACGCCGCATCAAAGCCGCGATCGACAACCTCAACGATGCGATCCATGATGGCGACAAGAAAAACGCCTCCGATGCACTAGTCGCGGCCTCCAAGACTCTCGACCAAATTGCGGCAAAAGGCACAATCCATAAGAAAACCGCAGCCCGTAAAAAAAGCAGGCTCGCCAGACGACTCAACAAAGCCCTCGCCGGATAAACACCCGATTCGAACCCCACCCAACCCCTTGCTCAAGCGCGATAACCCATCCGCCCGATAAATATTCATCAACCAATACAGGGGATTGGTGTAATCGGTAGCACGACGGTTTCTGGTTCCGTTAGTCCAAGTTCAAGTCTTGGATCCCCTGCTTCACCCTTCACAACCACCTTCAAATAAGGTGGTTTTTTTCTGGCAGCATCAGCCACGCCTATCACCCGGCGCCACATCAAGCCCTACCGCCCTTACTGCCGATACTTCTTTCTGATGGCGTTACATCCATTCACCAGATGCCTTTGATCCAGCAAAATCCAACACCTAATATGCACTAGCCACAACACTATAAAAGACACAACATGAAATGTGACCACTGCGACAACTTGGCAACCGTCCATCTCATCGAGATCAAAGGCGGAAAGAAAATCGAAAAACACCTCTGCGAGGAACACGCCATCAAGGAAGGCGTCGCCGTAAAGGTCCAGTCCGCCCCCATCAACGACTTGCTCGAAAAATTCGTCCTCAAGCACTCCGGTCCGGAAGCCACCGATGAACCTCTACTCTGCCCCTCCTGTGACACCACCTACGATCAGTTCCGCAAAAATGGTGTCCTCGGCTGCCCCGATTGCTACAGCACCTTTGCCGAACCGCTCAAGCACCTCCTCGAACGAGCACACGAAGGAGCGTCCAAGCATTTTGGCAAAGTCCCTCAGCGCGCAGGCATCGACGAAATAAGGCAACAACGTCTCATTCGACTCCGCCGCGACCTTGAGGACGCTGTCACTCAGGAACAATACGAACGCGCGGCCCAAATACGCGACGAACTCGAAGAGGCGGAAATCGACTAATCCCATGTCCCTCGGCGACCTCCCCAAACATGCCGGTACCTGGCTCAGTGGCGAAGGGCCGCAAGGCGATGTCGTACTCTCTTCGCGTGTCAGACTCGCCCGCAACATCGCAGGCTTCCCCTTCCTCTCCACCGCCACCGAATCCCAGCGAAACGAATTGCTCTCCCTCGCCCAAAAAAGAATCCTCGATGCAAACCTCGCCCAGGACATGCTCTGGATAGACCTCGCAGATTCCCCCAAACTCGACCGCCAGCTCCTCGTCGAACGCCACCTCATCTCCCGCCAGCACTGCCACTCCGATGGCCCACGCGGCGTCGCCGTCTCAGCCGATGAATCACTCGCCATTATGGTCAACGAGGAAGACCACCTCCGACTTCAGATCCTCCGCTCCGGAATGCAACTCGAAGACGCCTACAAACAGGCTGATCAGGACGATGACAAACTCGAACGCCACGTTGACTATGCCTACACCTCACAACTCGGCTACCTCACTGCCTGCCCCACCAACATAGGAACCGGCATACGCGTCTCCGTCATGCTCCACCTCCCCGGCCTCAAACTCACCGGTGAAATCGAAAAACTCAAGAACGCCGCAAAGGACATGCACCTCGCCATCCGCGGCTTCTACGGCGAAGGCTCCGATGCCGTCGGCGATCTCTTCCAGGTCTCCAACCAGACCACCCTCGGCAAGACCGAAAAACAACTCCTTGACGATTTTCAGGACACCATCATCCCACAGATGATCGAGTACGAAATCAAGTCCAGAAACGCCCTCCTCGAACATCGCCCCACCGTCCTCGATGACAAAATCTTCCGCGCACTCGGCGCCCTCTCCAACGCCAGACTCCTCGGCAAGGAAGAAACGCTCTATCTCCTCTCCTACGTCCGCCTCGGCGTCTCACTCAAACGCATCGACGACATCCCCATGCATACCCTCAACGAACTCTACCTCCTTACCCAGCCTGCTCACCTCCAGAAAATCGCCGGCGAAAGACTCTCAGGCCCCCAACGCCGCGAACTCAGAGCAAACTTCGTCCGACAACACCTGAAAGTCTGACATAGATCCACGCGAACTTCGCAACCCGCCCCATTCCAATCGCCACCGCGTCACATTCAACAATACCCACATACGCGTCAATCCCCCTAATCACTAATGGACGCCCCTATGCCCTCCCTCTCAACCGTCGCCCCCTTCGGCTTCGACGACCTCCCTCCAGACCAACTCCTCCCCCTCTACCAATCCCTCGGCGCAATCTCCTGCCAATACTACCGCAACGAGCAAAATCCCCCCGCCAACGAACACGCCACCCAACTCGCCAACAACGCCTCCCTCCACATCGACTCCATCCACGCCATCTTCGGCCCAACCCACGACCCATCCTCTCCCGACGAACCCACACGCCTCGCCGCCATCCAAACCTACACCCGGGAAGCAAATCTCGCCCTCTCACTCAACGCCCCCGCACTCGTCGTCCACCCAGCCCCACTAAATGCTGAAAACCGCAACGTAACTGCGACAGAATACACCGCACGCCGCAAAGCCCTCATCAAATCCCTCCACGAACTCGCCGACATCGGCCAATCCCTCAAAGCAACCTTCCTCATCGAAAACCTCCCCAACATCGCTCCCTTCGGTCACGATGTCACCGACCTGGCCCAAATCATCCGCGAAGCTAATTCCCCACACATCCGAATGTGCTTCGACACCGGCCACGCCCACATCACCTCTAACATCTACCAATCCCTCCAGGACGCCGCCGATGTCATCGACTACCTCCACATACACGACAACGATGGCTCCATCGATACCCACCTCATGCCAGGCGAAGGAACCATCGACTGGCCAAAACTCTCCCAAATCATCAAATCCCACATCTCAAACATCCCCTCCATGCTCGAACTTTTCTACTCACCCACAGACCTCGCCCCCAGAATTACACCCACCCTCACCCAAAACCTCCACCAATGGCTCAACATCACGCCAACCTGATATTCTCTTTACCCACCCCCTCACCCCCGCTATAATCCACCCATCATGCACAACGCCTCAACCATCATCGCGGCCATTATTCAGATTAAAACCTCCCCCTCACCCCGGTAGGCACGCGATACCCATTCAAGAAAATCGTCAAGCCCTGCCGATAAGCAGGGCTTTTTCTTTTATCCACACCAACCCCGTTTCTCCGATCAAATGAAAAACAACTGGAGCAAACCATGACCGCCCTTCCAGACAACCCAAACCTTCCCTCACACGTCGAAATCTACGACACCACCCTCCGCGATGGCACGCAGGGCGAAGGCGTCTCATTCTCTCTCATCGATAAAGTCAAGATCGCCAGACACCTCGATGCCCTCGGCGTCGACTACATCGAAGGCGGCTACCCCCTCTCCAATCCCAAGGACGTCGCCTTCTTCGACCAGGCCCAAGCCCTCGACCTCCAACACGCCAAAGTCTGCGCCTTCGGCATGACACGACGACGCGACACCCACCCCAAAGACGACGTCGGCATGAACGCACTCGTCGACTCCAACGCCCCCGTCATTACCATCGTCGGCAAGACATGGGATCTCCACGTCGAAGAAGTCCTCCGCGTCTCACGCGATGAGAACCTCGACATGATCCGTGAATCCGTCGAGTTCTGCGCCGAATCAGGAGCAGAAGTCTTCTACGACGCCGAACACTTCTTCGATGGATTCAAAGACAACCCCGAGTACGCTCTCCAAACCCTCGATGCCGCCCGCCGCGGCGGCGCAACCCGTTTCGTCCTCTGCGACACCAACGGCGGCTCACTACCCGAATGGATCCAATACGCCATCCAACAAATTCAATCCAACCTCTCCCCCGATCTTAAACTCGGCATCCACACCCACAACGATGCAGGCCTCGCCCTCGCAAACTCCCTCGTCGCCGTTCAATCCGGCGCCATTCAGGTACAGGGAACCATCAACGGCATCGGCGAACGCTGTGGCAACGTTGACCTCACCACCGTCATCGCAAACCTCCAGCTCAAACTCAAAACCAACTGCCTGCACGATCCAGCCGCCCTCCAGAAACTCACCGAAACCAGCCGCTTTGTCTCCGAACTCGCCAACATGAACCTCCGCGAAAATCAACCCTACGTCGGCTCCGCCTCCTTCGCACACAAGGGCGGAATGCACGTCCACGCCGTCAACAAGATCGCACACTCCTACGAACACGTCGAACCCGAATCCGTCGGCAACTCACGCAAAATCCTCGTCTCCGAACTCTCCGGCCTCTCTAACCTCACCGCAACCCTCGGCGAAAAATTCGACTCCGAAGCCGATCCCCAAACCATGCGACGCGTCCTCGAACGTGTCCAGGATCTCGAAAACGCCGGCTACCAATTCGAAGCCGCCAACGCCTCATTCGAACTCCTACTCCTCCAGGAACTCGGCAAACGAAAAACCTTCTGGCTCCTCGACCATTACCGCTGCGTCATCCTCAAGCAGCTCAACGACAACCCCATCACCGAAGCCTCCGTCAAACTCGAGATCAACAACACCATCGAGCACCGAGTCGCCGAAGGTGATGGCCCCGTCAACGCGCTCGACGCCGCCCTGCGCAAATGCCTCCTCCCCCACTACCCCGAAATACAAAAAGTCAGACTCACAGACTTCAAGGTACGCGTCGTCAACGCCGCAGATGCCACCGCCGCAAAGGTACGCGTCGTCATCGACTTCGCCGTCACCGATGAAGATCACGCTGATCAATATTTCTCCACCATCGGCGTCGACGAAAACATCGTCAACGCCTCATGGGAAGCAATCATCGATGCCTTTGAATATCACCTCATCGAACAGAAAACACACGCACTCACTTGATCAAATCCACCAAAGAACCGATATCTGACCAGTACGCCATACCACCAAACAAACATGGGACCCAACACCATGAAATTCACCAAAATGCACGGCCTCGGGAACGATTACGTCTACGTCAACGCTTTCGATGAATCACTCCCCGATGACCTGCCCGCACTCGCCACCGCCATCTCCGACCGCCACCGCGGCGTCGGCTCCGATGGCCTCATTCTCATACTACCACCCGATAACCCCGACGATGCTCACCTCAAAATGCGCATGTTCAACGCCGACGGTTCCGAAGCCGAAATGTGTGGCAACGGCATCCGGTGTCTCGCCAAATACGCTGTAGACCATAAACTCACCGACCAGAACCCCATCCGCGTCGAGACAGGCGCAGGCACACTCTCCATCCAACACGAATCCAACGGCGATGGTAAACTCACACTTGCAACCGTCAACATGGGCGCCCCCATACTCACGCCATCCGAAATCCCCGTCGATCTCGGCCCCGACCACGCCGACCTCACACAAATCGTCAACCATCCCATCGACAACCTCTTCTCATTCCCAGGCGACGCCGCATGGTTCCTCCACGCCGGCCTCGACTTCAACATGACCGCCGTCTCTATGGGCAACCCCCACGTCATCATCTACTGCCAGAACGTCAACGAAGTCCCCCTCGAACAAGTCGGCCCATATCTCGAAACACACAAAGTCTTCCCCGCCAGAATCAACGTCCACTTCGTCCAGATCCACTCCCCCGATGAAGTCACCATGCGAACATGGGAACGCGGCTCAGGCATCACACAGGCCTGCGGCACCGGCGCCTGCGCCGTATGCGTCGCCGGCGTCATAACCGAAAAATC
>JANQQT010000101.1 GCA_028284925.1 Phycisphaeraceae bacterium
CCCCTCCCCTCAAACCAACCATCGCCCGCTCGCCCGATAAGAAACTCACTCAACTCTCAAATTCCATCTCTTCAAAATAACACCGCCTGCCTCTCCCCAAAATTTCACCACACATCCCCTCCCCTTCCGATGATTCGCTGGGACGCGCGTCCGCCACAAAATTACTTTTTCAGGAGTTGTAAAATGAGAGGTACAGGAACCCCCTTCGCTGTCGCATTGGCTGTTCTCATCACCGGCATGGCTTCCACTTCCGCCTTCGCCGCCGACCGGTTCTACACCGTCAAGCCGGGCGACACACTTTCAACCATCGCACAGAACAAACTCGGCTCCGTCCGGCACATGAACGCCCTCCGCAAGGCAAACCCCCGCATCCGCAACATCGACCACATCCGCGTCGGCCAACGCCTCCGCATCCCGCCCGTTACTCCAGGCAAAAATACCACCCCGCATACCTCCGCCTACTACACCGTCAAATCAGGCGACACCCTCTCCGCCATCGCCCTCAAAACCCTCCGCAGCGCAAAACGGACCAGCCTCCTCCTCGCCGCCAATCCCAAAATCAAAAATAAAAACCTCATCCGCATCGGCATGAAACTACGAATCCCCAAATTACACCACACCCCCCAATCAAAACACCGCATCCCACTCGAAATATAGATTACCCAAACACCATCCACCCGCCCAAAGACGACCGCAAGGTCGTCTTTTTTAATCCTACTTCAAAACCTGATCCGTCAAACTCACCGCAACCGTCGGCACCAATGGCTCCCGCTCTTCCACCACACCCAATCCCTCCTCCTTCTCATTCAAAATCGCCTCTGCCCGCGCACGCGCCGCCTCCATCTTCGGATATCGAATCTCACGATACCCCGTCACATCATTCGGCGTACTCAAAATACGCAACCACTTGTCATACTGCGCATCATTCCCCCAGCTGCATTCATCCACAAGTTGCCCGTACCAGTCACGAAACTCCTTCTCGCGCTTGTGCCAACCCGGCATCAACTTACGCAACCACCGACATCGCGCCATCAACTTCAACTGCCAGTCCTTCCCACGCCACTTAAACGCAAATCGCCGACCAAACAACACAAACTCCGGCCGGTTATGATGACGATACTTGATCCGATCCCCCCGCGCCGTATTCACCTTAAACCGACGCTGATCCCGCTTATACTTCTCCTGGCTCGTCAGCATCGCCGCCACATACACCTCATCCTTCACCAACATCACCTTCGCCAAATTCCACACCACCGCACGCGTCACCGCAAACCCCCGATCCGGGTCATCCTTGTCAAACGTCGCAACCAGCCGATCGCAATACTCCTGCGCATACTCAATCCCACCCCATATCGCACAGTCATACGCACGAATAATCACATCACGCAATAACTCATCATCCACACGCAAACCTCGCGTCGCCCGAAACGTCTTCTTCATTAAGACCCTGAACTTTTGCGCAATCTTCTCACCACGCTTCCTGCTAAGCCAGGAATAATGCGCCCGCAGCGTATTGATCTTCCGTCGCATCGCCTGCCGAGACGACTCCACCTTATGCATCAACCCCACTTCAAAAAGATCAGGCCGCTCCGCCACCTTCCGACCAATATGAAACGCCCGCAAATTCCGATCATACTCATGCCGCACAATCCGACGCATCGCCTTCTCAATCACTTCCAGCGTCAAAGGTAGATACCCCCGCTGAAAGGCAATACCCAGCATCATGATGTTCGCATACAACTTACTGTCAAGAACCCGCTCACACAGATCACCCACATTCGCTCCGATAAAACGCTCCGGATGCACATTCTTCTGAATCACATCCGCAACCTCATTCACATCAAAGTCTTCCTTACCCATCAGCGACATGATCGTTGGCGTCTTCGCCGTATTCACCACCGCCGCCGTCCGCTCACGCGACACCACCCGATAAGGCTGCTTCGGATCAATCGCCCGTGATGCCTCCAACGCATCCACCCCAATCAAAACATCCGCCTGACCATAAGGAATCACAGGCGTCGTCGATCGCTTCTCACCCCGACCATAAACAATCTGACTGAACACGCCCCCATTCCGAATCGCCAGCCCCTTCTTGTCAAGAAATTGTACGTCATACCCCATCTCAAACCCCGCCGACACCAAAATCGCCGTCGCCACACCAATCCCCATCCCCCCCACACCCGTCAAATAACAACGCCACGCATCCTGATCCGCATGAACGGGACGCGGCGGATCAGGAATATCCGACAAATCCACATGCTCATCGCCACTCCGCGCCCGCTGCTTACGAATCACCGTCACCTCTTCAAACGAGGGACACGCATAAATCCGCGAACAAGCCTGGTCATTCACGCACCACGAAAAATCCGTCTGCATCTTCGTCCCGTAATCCGTCTCCACCGTCTTCAAACCCGGACACCCCGTCTGCGTCGTACACTCCATGCAATATTCACACACCTCCGAATTGATATTCATATACGACTTGCGACGCACAAACCCGTTATCCCTAAGCTCCCGACGTTCCTCAGACTTCACCCGCCGATTCTTAGTAATCCCGCATTCCTTGTCCGCAATCATCACCTTCACGCCATCCGCCAGAATCGCCCGCTCCAGAGCACTGCGATAATCATCCCGATCCTCTGGATTCATCCGCACCACCCGCACCGGCGCCTTGCTTTTCCTCGGAACCATCCCCCGCACGATCTGCTCAATCTCCAACGCCGTCTGCTCACTCCCCGTCAAGTCCGTCTCCACCCCCGCATGAGACTGATGTCCCGTCATCGCCGTCGTCCGGTTCTCCAGAATGATGTAAGTAATATCCTGATGCATCGCAATCGATTGACCAATCGCAACCTGACCCGAATGGAAAAACGTCCCATCACCCATAAACACGATCTGCTTATTCGTAATAAATGGATCAACCCCAGATCCAGTCCCCCCACCCAATCCCATCCCCGAATAATTCTGCATCAGGGGCTTATTCGGCTCAAACATCAGCATCGTATAACAACCCGTATCCCCATGAGCCACCAGGTCCACCGGCCCGCTCTTGTAATGACGCTGCATATAGTCCGGGTCAAGCAAATCTTCACGCAACTTCAACAACGCGCTCGACGAATCCCGATGCGGACAACCCGGACAGAACGTCGCCGTGCGCTTACGCGTCGAAACATTCGGCTTCAACGTCTTCTCAATACGCGCCAGCTCCGCCGAAAGCACACCATTCGTCATCTCAATCGGAAGCGTCGGATGGTCCTTAATCAACGGAACCAGCAATTGCACCAGCAAGGATGGATGCAACCCCCGCTCCGACGGAATACCCTTCAATCCATCCGGAAACACCTTACCCCACACCTCAACATCATGCCCCCAGTCACCCGTATGTCTTAGCCGGTCCACAATTTCATGAACCTTCGCCTCCACAAAGCTCCGCCGTTCCTCAATCACCACCATCTGCTTCACATGCGATCCAAACTCATGAACCAGCTCACTATCAACAGGATAACTCACACCAAGCCGCAAAATCGGAAATCGCCCCGCCAACCCCAAATCCTCCAACGCATGCAGCAAATACGCATACGCCGTCCCCGTCGCCACAAACCCCAAAGGTTCAACCTCACCCTTCTGAGGCTTATTCTCGATGTAATTCACACCCAACCGACGCGCCGCCGCCAGCAACCTCTCATGACGCTCCGGTATCCCCAACTCCCGCTGCCACGTCCGCGGCGGCAACAACACAAACTGTTCCAGATCCCCCTCAATATCCTTCTCATAGTTCAACGCCTTCTTCTGATGCGCATTCAACTCAGGATAATGATTCCGCCGCAGCTCCACCACGCCCCCACCGTCCGCCCCCACCACCGTCATCATATAACCCACGTAAATCCCACCCGCCCGCGACAGCTTAAACCCCATGTCAACCCAATCCTTAACCTCCTGCGGCGACGACGGCTCCAACATCGGCATCCGCACATGCTCCGCAATAAAACGCGAATCCGCTGGAACCTGCGTCGAGTCACACCAAGGATCATCCCCACACACCACCAGCGCACCACCATCCCCTTTCGTCCCCGCAAGCACACCCAACGCCAACGCATCAGATGCAACATGAACCCCCACATTCTTCATCGCCAGCATGCCCCGACACCCCACCGTCTGCGCACCATTCACCATCGCCATCGCAAGCGCTTCGTTATTCCCCATTCGCGCAACGATACCCTTTTCATTAAGCAGTGGGCCAATGGACTCACAGGCATCAAAAAAACCAGCCACGGGTGAACCAGGATATCCGGTCAGCAGATGAACGCCGCCTTCCGTCTCCAAAGCTCCCTTAACCAGCAATTCGTTACCGGTAAATATTTCCCGGCCCGATTCGAGTGTGAATCGTGGATCTATCTTCATGGCGTCAACCAGTTGTCGCTCTCGTGAGATGAACTCTGCAGCGTCGCGACTGTGACGACCTTCATAGGTCAATTTTCGCCTGGCTCCGACGTGAGCCGGCGGTTCCCGCCATTCTACGCCTCGCAATACCGGATGCCAGCTTTCCTCTCATTCCGTTCCTTCATCAAATAAAACCCAATTTTACCACAACCGCCCTTCCCACTGTCAAAAAAAGCCTTTTTTTCGTATCATGATGCCGCAAACCAACAAAAAGGAGCCGCCATGATGCGCAAAATCAACCTTTCACTCCTCATCACCCTCAATCTCACCCTTCTCACCGCCTGCGCATCAACTCCATCCGCCGAACCCTACATCAAGATCCTCACCAGCGACAAACAGAACGTCCACGTCGACGCCTGGCGTATCACCAACGCCGACCTCGGCATAACCCCCGACATCCCCTGGTCCGTCACGAAAACCACACTCCGCGGCGGTGAACAGGAAGGCGTCGACATCATCACCATCAACAACGGCAAGATGAAAATCGTCGTCATCCCCACACGCGGCATGGGCGTACACACCGTCAAATCAGGTGACATCACCCTCGGCTGGAATTCACCTGTCAAACAAGTCATCCACCCCAAATTCATCAACCTCCACGACCGCGGCGGACTCGGTTGGCTCAAAGGTTTCAACGAATGGATGTGCCGCTGCGGACTCGAAAGCGCAGGACACCCCGGCGAGGATCAATTCATCAACAACACCGGCGACACCGCCAAAATGAACCTCACCCTGCACGGCAAAATCGCAAACATCCCCGCCTCGCAGGTCCACGTCATCATTGACAAAAAACCCCCCTACCGCATCCACGTCAGAGGCCGCGTCGATGAACGCATGTTCTTCGGCCCCAAACTGGAGCTCTGGGCAGACATCTCCACCACACCCGGCTCAAACACGCTCCGCTTCGACGACCTCGTCACCAACCACGGCCACTTCCCGCAGGAAATGCAACTCATCTACCACGCCAACTACGGCCCCCCCATCCTCGAAAAAGGCTCCAAATTCATCGCACCCACCAAACGCCTCACCCCCTTCAACGCCAACGCCGCCAAAGCCGTCGCCACCGCAGACACCTACCTCGCCCCCACACCCGGCTTCGTCGAACAGGTCTACTGCTACTACCCACTCGCCGACAAGGATGGCCGCGTCACCGTCATGCTCCACAACGCCGCCGCCGACAAAGGCATCGCCATGTCATACCCCATCTCACAACTCCCCTACCTCACCCAGTGGAAAAACACCGCCGCAACCAAAACCGGCTACGTCACCGGAATCGAACCCGGCACAGGCTTCCCCTACAACCGAAAAGTCGAACGCAAATTCAACCGCGTTCCCAAAGTAGAACCCGGCAAGGCAAAACGTTTCACACTCGACGTCTCCATCCTCCACGGCAAAGACGCCATCAACTCCACCGCCAAAAAAATCGCCGCCATTCAAGGCAACACCAAACCCCAAATCGACACCGTCCCCCCGGACATCGACTAACTCCCAAATCAGTTTGGACTACTCCAGACACTACAAACAGCCTTCGAAGATTCGATAACCAAATACAAAAGAAAATGCTTCGACAATCTTCTCATGTCGAACCCACCAATAGTTCGCCTGACTCTTCTCGCCTACCCCCTCACTTATCCGGTATCTCATAATCATGACGCTTCTCCCGATCCTCCGTCAAATACTCCACAAACTCCCAGTCATTCCCCTCAGCATCATTAAAGTAAACCCGCTTCCGGTACGGATGCACATTCCGCACTGTCGAATCCCGGTATCCCGCCGCCGCCAGTCGATCACGAACCCCCTCCGCATCATCCACTTCATACGCAAAATGATTCACACCCGGCACGCCACCATAAAGCTCTCTCCGTTCCCCTTCCTCCTCAGTCGCCTGATTCAACATAACATACGTCTCATCCGTCCCAACATGAACCCAACGCGTCCCATCCGGATCGGTCGCATCACGCCGAATCCGAAATTCCGGAAACGCCGTCTGCAAAAAACGAATCATCCCGTCAACATCCCGAACGCAAAGATTCACATGTTCAAGTCGAGCGGTCATTTCAGTAACTCCGAATTCAATGCAATAAAAAAACACTCCGATCAGAAAACCAAAACAAATCCGAAATGTAAAACACCTCACCCACCCAATATTAACGCCGGCAGACAAGCTCTTCAATTTCGCAAAAACACGCTTATTCACCGCTCCTCCTCCCTCCCCACTTCGCCAAACCCTTCATACAACCTATACTCTCCCAATCGAAACACACCGCACACACGGAGGTGTAACGCGTGACCACACAAACAACCAATACCCGCGTCATCGCCATGATCAACCAGAAAGGCGGTGTCGGCAAAACCACCAGCACCGTCAACATCGGCGCCGCCCTCGCTGAATCACGATCCAAAACCCTCCTCATCGACCTCGACCCCCAGGCACACCTCTCCCTCCACCTCGGCATCGACGCCGACCAGATCGACGCCACCTCCTACGACCTACTCATCGACCCCGACCAATCCGCCGCCTCCGTCATCCAGAACGTCGACAAAAACCTCGACCTCATTCCCTCCGAAGTCAACCTCGCCGCCGCCGAACAGGAACTCACCCAACTCCCCAACCCCCAGCAAATCCTCTCCCAAAAACTCGCCCCCATCATCGACCAATACGATTACGTCCTCCTCGACTGCCCCCCAAGCCTCGGCATGCTCACCATCAACGCCCTCGCCACCGCCGCCGAAATCATCGTCCCCATGCAGGCACACTTCCTCGCCCTACAGGGACTCTCCAAACTCCTCGCCACCATCCAGATGGTCCGCGACAACCTCAACCCCACCCTCTCCGTCTCTGGCGTCATCCTCTGCCAATACGATGCCAACACCAACCTCGCCAAAGAAGTCGTAGACGACCTCACCCGGTTCTTCGCAGCCGGCCGCAAGGAAAACCAACCCTGGTCCGACGCCCTCGTCTACCACCCTCCCATCCGCCGCAACATCAAACTCGCCGAATGCCCCTCCTTCGGCACGACCATCTTCCAATACGCCCCAACCTCCCTTGGCGCACAGGACTACCGTGCCCTCGCCAAATCCATCCGAACCAAACGCCGACGCAAATCCTCCAAACCTCGCCTCGCCCCCATGCCCCCCATCACCATCGAATCCTCTGAAAACCTCACCTCTCCCTCATCGTGACCCAGCCCGACCCACCCCCATCACGATACCTCACCTTCGGCCGCGCGATTCTCTTCCTCTATTGGATCGCCCTCGCAATCGCCTCTCACTGGCCGCGCATGGATCTCCAACGCGTCGGCATCCACAACGACATGCTCCCCTTCGGCGTCGACAAATGGCTACACGCCTTCGCCTACGCCGGACTCGCATGGCTCGCCCTCCTCGCCAAACCCCTCGGCAAAAAGTGGCGATCGCCCGCACTCGCCACATTCACCCTCCTCGTCGCCTACAGCATCGCCGATGAACTCGCCCAAACATGGGCGCCCGGCAGAACCGTCACCATCACCGACTGGTACGCCTCCTCCATCGGCCTGCTCGCGGGAACATTCTTCTGGTGGATCGGCGGAATCCTCTCCAACCACGATCCGCAGGATACCAACTTCGTCGCACATACCAGAATCGTCTCCGCCCTCACCCTCCTCTCCCGCGTCTTCGGACTCTGCCGCGACTGGGCGCTCGCATGGGTCTTCGGCTTCTCCATGATCATGGATGCATTCGTCATCGCATTCATGGCCCCCAACCTCTTCCGCAGACTCTTCGGCGAAGGCGCACTCTCCGCCGCATTCATCCCCCAATACACCAAACTCAGGGAAAAATTCCCGCTCGATGCACAACGCCTCGCCATGACCGTCTGCATCCTCCTCGCCATCATCACCATCGCCCTGCTCATCATCTGCGAAATAGGCCTCCTCTCCCTAAACACACTCGGTAGCTTTACCGAACGTGGACACATCACCATCAAACTCGCCGCCATGACCTTCCCCTTCATGCCCTTCGTCTGCATCACCGCCCTCCTCGCCGCCATGCTACAGGTCCACAAAAAGTTCGGCCCACCCGCCGCCGCCCCCATCATCCTCAACATCGCCATCATCACCGCCGCATTCATCGGCATCTCACTCGTCGAAGACCCCGAAGCCGCCATGTACCTCGTCGCCGCAGCCGTCGTCGCCGCCGGAATCTTCCAGGTCATCTGGCAATACCACATCCTCGCCAAAGACAACATCGTGCCCGCCAACCTCTCCGCCTGGCGCACACAAGTCCACCTCAAAAAATCCCTCCGCATCGCCCTCGCCAGGGACCAATCTCAAAACAACGACAACATGCACACCGGACTCCGCGCCATGCTCCTCCAGTGGGGCCCCACCGTCCTCGGCCTCGGCATCCTTCAAATCAACACCCTCCTCGACGCCCTCATCGCCTTCTTCTTCTCAGGCGACCCCGGCCAAAAACTCCCCTTCGCCAATGTCCAATACCCCATGCAAACAGGCGACGTCGCCGTCCTCGGCGCAACCTCACGACTCTACGAATTCCCACTCGGCGTCTTCGGCATCGCCGTCGCAACAGCCATCTTCCCCGCACTCTCCGCCGTCGCCGATTCCAAAAAACAATTCACCTCTCTCCTCCAACAAGGCCTCCGACTAACCATGTTCATAGGCCTCCCTGCCACCGTCGGCCTCATCCTCGTACGCGACCCCCTCACCCAGGCCATCTACGGACAGGGCGGCCAACTCACCGCACAAGACGCCTCCCGCGTCTCATGGGTTCTCCTCGGCTACGCCCCCGCAATCTGGGCATACTCCATGAACCAGATCCTCACCCGTGCCTTCTACGCCCAGCAAAACCCCATCACCCCAATGAAAATCGCCGTCTCCATGGTCACCCTCAACTTCGCACTCAACCTCACCCTCATCTGGCCACTCGGCGCCGCCGGACTCGCATGGTCCACCGCAACATGCGCCTCACTCCAATGCCTCATCCTTATCCTCAAGATCCGACGCTACACCGACAACCCCATCTCCAAAACCGTCTGGCAAAGTTGGTCCCGCATCGCCCTCATCACCGCCCTCATGGCCGTCACCGTCTACCCAACCCTCACCATCTTCGACCTCACCAACCTAACCCGCACCACCGCCGTCCAGGCCCTCGCCCTCGCCACCCTGACCGGCGCCCTAACCGTCTTCATCGCCGCAAAAATCCTCAAACTCCACGAACTCAAATGGCTCCTCTCCCGCAAAGGCTTCACCGAAGAAAAA
>JANQQT010000122.1 GCA_028284925.1 Phycisphaeraceae bacterium
CGCGGGCTTACACCCACATGCACCATCTCATGTTTGCGCGTGGCGCGCCCAATCCGTACGATATAGTCCACCAACGCCTCATCCATCCGCACTTCATTCACCTTCCCCTGCAAACCGAGCAACTCTTCCCTTGACATCACCGCTTCCAGATCCGCCAGCACCGTCCGCGACGGCTGCTCCGTCAGAATCC
The DNA here is from genome assembly GCA_028284925.1 of Phycisphaeraceae bacterium. Taxonomy (GTDB): domain Bacteria; phylum Planctomycetota; class Phycisphaerae; order Phycisphaerales; family Zrk34; genus JANQQT01. Next base: position 191 of record JANQQT010000122.1, read on the forward strand.
GACCCTCATCCGCTGCCGAGGGATACCCCAGATGAATCCGCATCAGAAAACGATCCAGTTGACTCTCCGGCAAAAAATACGTCCCCTCGAACTCAAACGGATTCTGCGTCGCCACCACCATAAACGGCGCCTCGATCTCGCGCGTCTGACCATCAATCGAAACCTGCGCCTCATTCATCGCCTCCAGCAACGCGCTCTGCGTCCGGGGCGTCGTCCGGTTAATCTCGTCCGCCAGCAGAATATTCGAAAAAATCGGCCCGGCCTTAAACTCGAAACGCTCTTCATCCCCACGCCACACCGTCACGCCCAGCACATCCGCCGGCAACATGTCAGGCGTCATTTGCAACCGCGCGAAATCACAATCAATCGATCGGGCCAACGCGTGAGCCAACACCGTCTTCCCAACCCCCGGCACATCCTCTATCAACACATGCCCCTTCGCCAGCAGACATACCACCACACGATCCACCGCATCTTCATCCCCCATATAGACACTTCCGATGTTCCGACGCAAACGCTCTAGACTCTCCATACTCAAACTTCCATTCCTCTATAACAGGATCGACCCAACCACCCCCTCCTTGCCACCCCAAACCCTCCATCCCCGCTATTCTAATCATAGCCTACCCCATGACTCAAAACGCGCTCTACCTGATTCCCGCCCCCCAAACCGCCAGGCTCGCAATATCTCCCACCTTCTCCCCCTCAATCTGAACATCCCTCTCTCCATCCGCGTATACTCTTTCATTACTACGCCACCCCGGACAAACCACACCATGCACTTCAAAAACATCACCATCCTCGGCGACGGCGCAATGGCCACGGTCTGTGCCCTCCTCCTTGACAACAAAGGCGCCTCCGTCACCATCTGGGGACACGATACAGAACACATCGACCAGATGATTCAGACGCGTACCAACGAACGCTACATTCCCAACGTGACCATCCCCAACTCGCTCAAACTCACAGCCGATCCCGCTGTCGCCTCCGACGAGGCCAACCTTATCGTCAATGCCATTCCCACGCAGTTCATCCGCTCGGTCTGGCAGAGTTTCGCGGAACACATCCACGCCGATACCCCGGTCGTCTCCGTCGCCAAAGGCATCGAAAACGACACCCTGCTTCGTCCGACGCAGATCATCGCTGATGTCCTCAACGATAATCCTGATCGCGCCCCGCGACCACTGGCTACACTGTCCGGGCCATCCATCGCCTCCGAGCTGGCCCGTTGTCTCCCCGCAACCGTCTGCTCCGCTTCCGATGATGAACAGTTCGCCGCAGCCCTCCAGGTCGCCTTCACCACCAACTGGATCCGCGTCTACACGAACCCGGACCTTCTCGGAGTCGAACTCGCAGGCGCCACCAAGAACGTCATTGCCCTGGCTGCGGGAATCATCGACGGTTTGCAGGCCGGCATCAACGCCAAATCCGCACTCCTTTCAAGGGGTCTTGCCGAAATCACAAGGCTCGGACTCGCCATGGGCGCGAATCAGGACACCTTCTTCGGAATCGCAGGTGTCGGCGACCTCGCCACAACGTGTTTCAGCCCGGAAGGCCGAAACCGAACCGCCGGCGAATTACTCGGAAAAGGAAAAACGCTCCAACAAGTATTAGACGCACTTCCGGGGATCGTCGAAGGCGTCCCCACCACACGTTCGGTTATTTCACTCGCCGAGAAATTCCGCGTTGAAATGCCCATCACACAAGCCATTCACGATGTACTCTTCAACGAACTTGACCCCATCGAGGGCATCACACGTCTCATGACCCGCGAACCCAAAGAGGAACGCGTCGGCTGAAAAGCAACCTTTCCTCCGGTCAGCAATCCTCGCCATAATTTGTTAAGACCAACCACCGCCTAAACTCTTCTCCTCCCCTCTCCGTACCACAAAACAACTTGACACGCAAGCCCTTAAGTTACACTCGTTTGCCCGATTGTTGCCCCTCTGAGCCTCTAACAGACAATTGTCCCACTTTCCTTCCCGGTTCTGTGGTAAAACTACTCAGATTCAATACCTCTCCCATAAGTGAGATAACCATGCCGCGCGATTCACCCACCCGTATCCTCAAGATATCGCTCCTCCTCACTCTCCTATGCCTCATTTCAACCCCCTGCCAATCCTTCGCTATCGACATCGCCAAAAAGGAACCTCCCAAGATCCTTCCTCATACCCAACCCCTTATCCTCAAAGGCGACATCGCCGCCCACCTCGTCGCAGGTGTCGATCGTTTCCTTCTCGATCAACTCAAATTGTCGATCGCAAAACGTGAGAAACGTCTTAACTTCAACTACTCCTCCCTCGAGGCCTTTAGAAAATCACAAATCCCCAACCGCAAGCGATTAGCTCACATCCTCGGTGTTCGAGATCCCATCCACAAATTCCCCCAGTTCCAACTCCTCGCCACCACTGCGTCTCCCGCACTCGTCGCCGAAACCAAATCCTTCAAGGCCTACGCGGTCTCCCTACCTGCCTTCGCCAATGTCACCGCCGAAGGCATCCTCCTCGTCCCCAAAAACAAAAAACCCATCGCCAACGTCATCGCCATAGGGCACTGCGACAACACGCCTGAACAACTCATCGGCCTCACCCCCGGTCTCCCGCTCAACGCCCAGTTCCCCCGTCGCCTCGCAGAATCCGGCTGCCGCGTCTTTATCCCCATGCTCATCAACCGCGCTGAACACCACCGTGTCAAAACACTTACTAATCGCGAATACATTTACCGCTCCGCCTATGAACTAGGCCGCGGAATGCTCGCCTACGAAATCCAAAAAGTCCTTGCAGTCGTCAACCACTTCCACACCGTCGGCCCCAACAACAAACCCACTCCCAACCACAAAACGAAAATCGCCCTTGCAGGCTACGGCGAAGGCGGACTCATCGCTTTGCACACCGCTGCTCTCGACACACGCATCCACACCACGCTCGTCTCCGGTCACTTCGGTTCCAGGCAAAAGATCTGGCGGGAGCCCATCGACCGTAACGTATTTGCACTTCTCAATCACTTTGGGGATGCCCAACTTGCAAAACTCATCGCGCCTAGAAAACTCATCACTGAATACTCTGCAGGCCCATCCCTAACACTTCCCCCCGGCGGTCGCGGCGCCCCCGCCACCCTCAACCCTAAGTACTCCCCCGAAGACCAGGCAACCTCGCTTACTGTTGGTTCGCGCGATGTTCCTTATCACAGCTCTTTCGGTGGCCCCAAGGGAACCCAAAGCAAACCTTGTGAAGATGACACCCTCCAACACTTCCTCTCATCCATAACTTCCCATTCTGCCGGACTCTCCCCTCACACCAAGCCCAAGCCTCTCCACACCCTTCCCTCCCCATCCGCCCGACACCTGCGCCAACTCAACCAACTCGACCGCCACTCCCAAGCCCTCCTTCGCGAATCCACCTACCTCAGACAAAAGAAGTTCTGGAACACCCTTAACTACAAATCACACAAAACCTTCGCCACCTCCATCAAACCCCACCGCGACCACTTCAAACACGAAGTCATCGGCCACTTCGACATTCCCCTTTCCAAACTCAACCCCCGCACACGCCTCATCCCCGGCACACCCAAGGTTACCCGTTACGAAGTCGTCCTCGATGTCTTCCCCAATGTCATCGCATACGGCATCCTCTCCATTCCCAAAAACCTAGACCTTAAACCTCGACCCGTCGTCGTTTGCCAGCACGGTCTCGAAGGCCGACCACAATCCGTCATCGGCAAGGAACAACACCACTACTACAAAGCGTTCGCCACCACGCTCGCTGAGCGCGGCTTTATCACATTTGCCCCCCAGAACCTCTACATCGGTCGCGACAAATTCCGCACCCTCCAACGCAAAGCCTATCCCCTCAAGAAAACACTCTTCTCCATCATCATCCCCCAACACAAACAAATCATAAATTTCCTGAAAACCCTGCCCTACGTCGATTCAAAACGCATCGCCTTCTACGGCCTCTCCTACGGCGGAAAGAGCGCGATGCGCATTCCACCGCTCGTCCCCGAATACGCTCTATCCATCTGCTCCGCCGACTTCAATGAATGGGTCGACAAAAACGCCTCCACACGCAACCCCCGCTCTTACGTCAACACCGGCGAATACGAAATCTTCGAATTCGACCTCGGCTCAACTTTCAATTACGCCGAAATGGCCGCCCTGATAGCACCCCGCCCCTTCATGGTCGAACGCGGCCACGACGACGGCGTCGCGGATGACGAAACCGTCGCCTACGAATACGCCAAAGTCCGACGCCTCTATGCTTCCCATCTCAAAATCCCCAACAAAACCAAAA
>JANQQT010000159.1 GCA_028284925.1 Phycisphaeraceae bacterium
TTCACCTCCATCATTGAACATATCAGAAGCACAACCGACGCTGACATCATCCTCAACTGGAAGCGACTTCGAAGCGTCGGCATCTCCCAAAAAACCAAAGTTACTGTTGCCCTCAAAAACGTCACCGCAAGCCACGCTCTCAAACTAACCCTCCACTACCTCCTCCTTAACAGCACAACCCACCATCTCTCCTACACCATCTCCGATGGCGTCATCGTCATCTCTCCCCGCAAAGGTTCCCACCCCGAGCTCGGCCTCAGAGTCACGAACGCCCGTAAGGCAAAAGCCCTCGACAAAGCTCTCCAACAGAAAATCACCGTCGATTTCACCAATACCCCACTTTCTCAAGCCCTCGACACCATCCGAAAGTCTGCCGACATCAACATCTCCGTCGCCTGGCCCTCACTCCAAACCGCTGGAATCGGTTCCAATACTCCCGTCTCTCTCAAGCTCCGCTCATTGTCCGCCAAAAAAGTCATCAACTTCCTTCTCGGGCAACTCTCCGATGACAGTTACAAACTTTCCGCCATGAACTTCAACGGCGTATACGTTATCCTCGCACAACGACAAAGAAAATCCTCCTCCCGTCGCGCCGGCGTCGGCGCCTCCGTTTTCGGCGGATTGGGAGAAAACCATCTCTCTAAACGAACCAATCCAAACATCGGATCACGTTATCCTAAATCTGACGACAAAAAACGATTCAGCCCGGATGTAAACCCTTCACGAAACAGCGCAGGCCTCATAAGGAAAACCACCCCGGAAGGCGGACACGGAACTACGCGCCCTTTCGTCAAACCCAAAACTGCCGATCCTCTGGTGCCCAGAAACCTTAACAATCCAGCCAAACCCAAAACGGTCAATCCCGTGGTGCCCAAAAACCTCAAACCAGATAGAGGTCTAGGCGCCGGCACAACCAATCCCAACGCGAAGTCCCCCAAAGGCATCCTCGAACTAAGCGGTGGCAAGCGCAACGATATGGTCCAAACCTACAAACTCCCACCACACATCCTCAAAGGCCTCCAAATCCACCACGATGTAAGAACCAATTCCCTCGTCGTCCGTGGCCCCGCCGCGCAACAAAAGAAACTCGCCGAGTTCCTCAAAAAAGCTCAACAACAACCAAACCTCAGGTACGACATGAAAATCCTCCTCCTCAAAGACGATACCTGCGCCGAAACGTTCCAGAAATCACTTACCGAAAAACAGTTCCAACAGCTCACTAAACAAGCCTTCGTCGCACTCGAACCTAAAAACGCCGACCTCATCCTCCGCAAACTCACAACCCCCAAATCGACCGTCGTCCTCGCAGCCCCCAAAGTTGCCACCCAAAATAATCAGAAAGCTGACATCGCCATCATCCAGCAACTCCCCCACGTCACCGACTACCGAATCACCAAAAAAAATGGCGACACCTTCTTTCACCCCGTCGTCAAAATTGCAGACCTCGGCATGAACATCTCTGTCACTGGCAAATGGTCCCCCGATGGCAAAAACATCATCACTTCCTTCAACCCCAAATTCACCACACTCGATGGTCCCATCAAAAAAATCCAGTTCAAAAAATCCAACAACAAAAAGCACGTCATCGAAATTCCTCAAATATCAAAATTTGAAACCGCCTTCAACTTTACCTCCCCTCCCTCTAAACCCGTCATCATCCACGCAGGTGTCCTCTACGGCAAAACCAGCTCCAGCGACAAATCTGCATATGACAGTGAACGCCGAATTATCATCCTCGTCACACCTTCAAAACTTACACACACGCCCTTCATCAGACCCTTCCCCCGCCCTAGAAGATAATCTCACGATTCCCCACCAAAAAATAAGGCCGCACGATTCATCAGAATCGTGCGGCCTTTTCAATTCAACTTTCAAACACCTCATCCGCACAATACCCCGCCCGCCGCCGCCAACGCCGTTCCCGCCTCAATCTCTACGCCCGCCGCAATCAGTTCCGTCTCAATTGCCAGCAAACTCGCCAGGGTATCACCCGCATCCACATATCCCATGTGATTCACCCTGAATACCTTACCCTTGAAATCTCCATTTCGCCCAACCTGGCCGCCCGCAATCGCCATCCCGTGATTATCCCGCACTGCGGCACGGAATGCTCCATCACTCACACCATCCGGATAATATGCACCCGTAACCGAATCACTCGGCGACTCACTCGCCGGCTTCAATCCCATCGCCCCAAACGCCACACGTGTCGCCTCCGCCAGTTTCGCCGTTCGCGCCCACACGTTCTCCAACCCAACGCGCTCAACGATCTTCAACGCAACATTCTGACCTCGCACCAAACCCACGGGAGGCGTAAACGGAACATCTTTGTTCGCATGGCTCTTTAACCATTTACGCAAGTCCAGATTGTAGTTCGCAATCCCATCCGTCTCACCCAACCGCGCAATCGCTCGTTCACCCAACCCCACAAACCCCAGACCAGGCGGTAACATCATCGACTTCTGCGACCCCGTCACCAACGCGTCAATGCCCCACGCGTCCATCTCCACTGGCAACGCGCCCACCGCCGTAATCCCATCCACAATCAGGATCGCATCCGTCTTACTTGCCAGCTCGGCAATCCCCTTAACATCACTCGCCGTTGCCGTCGACGTCTCACTGTGCACCACCGTAATTACGCTGATGTCACTGTGCTCATTCAACGCCGCCTCCACCGCTCCAAGATCCACCGCCTTACCCCACTCCACGTTGATCTGCACTTGTTCCACACCATAAGTTTCATAAATATCCTGCCACCGCTCCCCAAACTTACCACCGGCAATCGTCAACGCCTTCGTCCCCGGCTTCACCAACGATGTCTGCGCCGCTTCAAACGCTGTCGTCCCTGATCCCGCAATCGACAGCACAGGTCCACTTGTACGAAACAGTCGCGACAACCCCTCACTCAACTCCTGAAAGATCCCCTGGAACTCTTTCGTTCGATGATGAATAATCGGCTTCGCCATTTCCAGCAGAACCTCCGGCGGAACATCCGTCGGGCCGGGCGTCATCACACGATTCTTAAACAATAACGGTGCGCTCATCATTTACTTCCTTATTCAAAATGGCTTTGGGAACCGTGATGATAGCCTCCCACACCTTCCATTCCAGAATCACCCCCATCACACCCCAACTCTTTAACCTAATGCCTTGTCACGACTCCACATCCACGATAAAAACTCCCTATGACAAACACCTACACCCAACTTGATCCTCCCTCACGCGTCCTGCTGGGCCCCGGTCCCTCCGATGTCCCTCCACGCATACTCACCGCTCTTGCCTCCCCCACCGTGGGCCACCTCGATCCAACCTATCTCCAAATCATGGACGAAACCCGCCAACTCCTGCGCGATACATTCAAGACCAAAAACGAACTCACACTTGCCGTCTCAGGCACCGGCTCTGCCGGCATGGAAGCCTGCTTCGCAAACCTCGTCGAACCCGGCGACCACGTCATCACCTGCGTCAACGGTGTCTTTGGCACACGCATGACCGATGTCGCCCAACGATACGGCGCCATTACCCACCCCCTCGAAATCGATTGGGGCCAAACCTACGACCCCCGGCAGATCGCAGACACCCTCAAACAGAACCCCCAAACCAAAATCCTCGCCATCGTCCACGCCGAAACGTCTACCGGAGCGCACCAACCCCTTGAGGAAATCTCCCGAATCGTCCACGATGCCGGCGCCCTCCTTCTCGTCGATGCCGTTACCTCTCTTGGCGGTCTCGACCTCCGCGTTGACGATTGGCAGATCGATGCCGTTTACTCCGGTACACAAAAGTGTCTCTCCTGTCCCCCGGGCCTCGCCCCCGTTTCCTTTTCACCCGCCGCCCTCGCCGTAATGGATGCGCGAACAACCAAGGTCCAGTCCTGGTACCTCGACATGTCCATGCTTCGAAACTACTGGGGCGAACAACGTGTCTACCACCACACCGCCCCGGTCAACATGACCTACGCCCTCCGCGAAGCTCTTCTCCTCATCCACGAAGAAACACTCGACGCACGCTTTGCCCGTCATCACCTCAATCACACCGCCCTCCGCGCCGGCCTCGAAGCCATCGACCTCCAATACATCCCCCAAAACTCACTCACCACACTTAACGCCGTCCACACACCCGCCAACATTGATGAGGCGGACATCCGCAAGCAACTCCTCAACCAGTTCAACATCGAAATCGGTGCAGGCCTCGGACCCTTCAAAGGCAAGGCATGGCGCATCGGTCTCATGGGCGCTTCCTCCACACAATCCAACGTCACACTCCTCCTCGCCGCACTCGAAAAACTCCTCGACCGCTCTGGTGCCACCCACGCCGCCGCCGACGTCTACAACGCTGCGTAACAATCTTTCGTAAGAATCTCCACAAAAAAGACTCAGCGGGTGGGACGACTAATAATGGGTATGTCAACCTTTCTTAGGGAGATCTACCCATGCGAACCTTATCAATCGTGTCGTTTCTATATGTGACAACCCTTCTCACAGCCACACTCCCCACCCACGCCGCCAACGACCGCGATACCAAGATCAAAAACGACCGCACAGTCCATCTCGCCAATGGCTACTGGATCTACAACAACCTTGACAAAGGCATCGCGCTGGCCAAAAAGACCGGTAAACCTCTCCTCGTCACCTTCCGCTGCATTCCCTGCCATGCCTGTGCAGGCTTCGATGCCAAAATCGCCAACCGCGACGAACGCGTCAAAGCTATCATGGACAAATTCATCTGTGTCCGAATCATCTACGCCAACAACATTGACCTCAAACTTTTCGAATTCGATACCGACCTCTCCTACACCGCCTTCTTCATGAATGCCGACAAAACCATCTACGGCAGATTCGGCACACGTTCCGACATGAAAGATACCGAACGCGACATCTCCGTCGAATCCTTCCGTGCCTCCCTCCTCGCCGCCCTCGAAGTCCACAAAAACTATCCCGCCAATCGGGCGACTCTCAAACGCAAACAACGTCAAAACATCGCCCCATTCCGCTATCCCCACCAATACCCCGCCCTCAGAAAAAAATACAAGCCCGAAATCGACTACAAAGGACGCGTCACCCAATCCTGCATCCACTGTCACCAGATTGGCGATGCCGACCGTCAGATGCTTTTCGATCGCCGCAAACCCCTCCCACCAAAACTCCGATACCCCTACCCCATGCCCTCCGTCATCGGCATCAACCTGAGTCCCAAACACACCGCCAAAATCACCTCCATCACACCCGATTCACCCGCCGAACGCGCCGCACTCAAACCCAATGACCTCATCACCAGAATCAACAACCAACCCATCCTCTCCATCGCCGACATCCAATACATCCTCCACAACGCCGCCGACAACTCCCGCCTCCTTCTTCAGGTCCAGCGTGAAAACCAAATCAAAAAATTCTCCCTCGTTCTTCCCAAAGGCTGGCGAAAAAAGACGGACATCTCCTGGCGCGTCTCCACCTGGCCCCTACGACGCATGGCCACTGGCGGCATCTACCTCGTCTCTCTTACCGCCGACGAATACAAAAAATACCAACTCTCCACCAAAGCCCTCGCCCTCCGCGCCCAACACGTCGGCCAATACGGCGCCCACGCTGCCGCCAAACGCGCAGGATTCAAAAAGAACGACATCATCATCTCCTTCGACAACCAGTCCAAACCCATGACCGAAACCGAATTCATCCTCTACGCACTCCGCTACCCACCCGGCACAAAAATCCCCGTCACCGTCCTCCGAAACAACCGCAAAATAAAACTCAAACTTCCGCGTCAGAAATAGACCTCCCTCTATCTCCTACCTAATAAAAAACCCGCCGAATAATCAGCGGGCCAAAAAGTCCTAACTAAATCCTCTATCTCAATACAACTCCCCAATCGCCTCCACGCCCGAATCCACCAGATAATGAGGCCGACCCGTCGGATCCTCCACCGTCGCCGTCCTCACATCAATCCCAACATTCTTATACAACGTCGCAAACACCTCCTGGAACGTCACCGGCCTCTCCACCGCATGCCTCGCCCACTTATCCGTCGCGCCAATCACGCGACCACCCTTAACCCCACCGCCAAACATCAACGCAAAACTCACCTGTGGCCAGTGATCACGACTGTTCTTCTTATTAATCTTCGGCGTCCTCCCAAACTCACCCCAGACCACCACCGACACATCCTTATCCAATCTCCGCTCATGCAAATCCTGAATCAACGCCGCCAACCCCTGGTCCAGCTTCGGAAACTCCTGACGCGATCGCGGGAAATTCATCCCGTCCCCGCCGTGCCAGTCCCATCGACTGTAATTCAACGAAACCATCCGCGCTCCCGCCTCCACCAGCCGCCGCGCCAACAAAAAGTTCTGAATCATCTTCGGAGCGCCATCCCGCTGAAACTTAGGCTCATTCTTCCCATAACGCGCCACAACCTTCGGGTCCTCTTTCGATAAATCCAGCGCATCCATCAATCCACGGCTCGATAGGATCCCCACCGCCTGCTGCGAATAAGCATCCAACCCCTCCATCAGTCCCGAGCTGTCCGCATCACGCTTAAAACCGTCCACCGCCATCAGCAACTTCTTCCGATCCTGCATCCGCTCCAGCGATATTCCCTTCAGCGTCAAATTGTCCGCCTTCGCCAGCGGATTCTTATTCACCAGCGTAAACGGTGCATGGGCCTGCCCCACATACCCACCACCACCCGGCTGGCCCCAAAGTCGATGCCCCGTCGGATACATCAAACTCAAATGCGGCGGAACAGCCTGGTTCACCGGACCCTGAATCTTCGACACCCACGCACCCGCACTAGGCCAACCACCCGGAGGCGCCGTCCCCTTCTCACGCACCGTCCGACCCGTCATGCACTGATACCCATCATGCCGCCCCTCTGACCCAACAATCGATCGAATGATCGAAAACTTGTCACCCATCTTCGCCAGCTTCGGAAACAGCTCACAAATCTCCATCCCCTTCACATTCGTCTTGATCGGCCTGAACTCTCCCCGAATCTCCGATGGAGCATCAGGCTTCAGATCAAACATATCCAGATGCGAAGGTCCGCCCGGCAAATAAATGTTAATGATCGCCTTATGATTCCGCTTGACACCCGCCCTGGCTTCCATCTCCAACAACTGCGCCAAACTCAATCCACCCGCCGCCATCCCCCCAACCCGCAGGAACGATCGTCGCGATATCGAATCACACATCCGCCCGCCCCTACCGTCACGCCTGCCAAGCAAATTCAACATCACATTCACTCCATACCGCTAACACAGCCATCACCTGCGCACAAACACAACGCAAACCACTCCCATCGCCACAACAATCATACGACGCATACGTACTTCCTGTCAATCTTTCTTATCGTCCCCTGTCACACTCGGGATTCAACCTTTTCCCCGCGAGTCCAAACACCCTGTACACTTGGCTACCCCCGTTCTCTTAATCGTTCACCCCCGCCCCCTCCGCTCGCCAAATCAATAATCCCCCTGAATTACAATCACCACATCCCCTATAATGCTCCAGCCCCCATGATCCTCCCCAGATTGGAGCATCCCAATGTCCGCGCGCAACTCCCTCATCGCATCCATCATTATCACCCTGATCCTCATCGTCACATTCTCCATCTCCCAGGCTTTCCAACACGCTGATCCACGCAACACCCCGCCACCGAAAAGAGATGCAATCACGAAACTACCCACGCAACCCTACCGCAACATTCGGAAACCCAAATCCTCCGCCGCAGACATCAAACCTCTCGGCACAACCGTCAAGCTCGTATTCACCATCAAGGAAGCCGAAGAGTCACCAAAATTCACCATCGTCTCCGCCACGCAGGGCTACGAAATCTCCGTCAACCACTCAGAAGGCACGCACTCCCACGAACTCCTCATCAAAGGCCAACTCCGACCCGCCAACGATAAACTCTCCGCCGTCCTTCTCACCTACGACTTCCTCCGCGCCCACGAAGGCGACAACGAAACCGCACAATTCGCCGCCAAAGGCTCCGCCATCGTCAACTTCAAGAACGAATCCATCCTTATGCAGAACGAAGCCTTCACACTCACCGTCAAAGCCGAACAACTCAAATAACCTACACCCATTCGCATCGCTCATTCGCCGGCCTGAAACACAAACCCCACGAGTTTCACACCATGCCCACCAGACCAAACTCCATCCTCTTCCTCCCGCTCTTTGCACTCGCCACGCTCCTTACCCTTGTACCTATCCAATCCACCCGCGCAGCCGCTTCCCCCAACATCATCTTTTTCCTCTCCGATGACCACCGCTCCGACTTCCTCTCTATCGCCAACCACCCCGTCGTCAAGACACCCAACATCGATGGCCTCGCCAAGCAGGGCGTCCGCTTCACCAACATGTTCGTCACCACGTCCATCTGCGCCGCCTCACGCGCCACCATCTTCACCGGCCTCTACGAACGAACACACAAATACACCTTCGGCACCCCACCCATCGCCAACGCTCACTGCGACGCCTCCTACCCCATCCTCCTCAGAAAAGCCGGCTACACCACCGGCTTCATCGGAAAATTCGGCGTCGCCATCCCCCGAGCATACCGACCAAAAATGTTCGACTACTTCAAACCACTCCACCGACATCCTTACTTCAAAAAACAACCCGATGGCTCCAAACGCCACATCACCCAACTCGCCGGCGACCACGCCATCCAATTCATCGATCAACAGAAACCCGACAAGCCCTTCCAACTCTCCGTCAGCTTCAACGCCCCTCACGCCGAAGATGCCGACAAGAAAAACCACTACCCACACCCCAAAGTCGTCCAACACCTCTACAAGGACGTCACCATCCCCAAACCTCATCTGTCGGACCCAGCCGTCTTCAACGCCCATCCCCAGTTCCTCAGAAAATCCATGAACCGCGACCGTTACTTCTGGCGATGGGACACACCCGAAAAATTCCAGAAGAATGCCAAAGACTACTTCCGCATGATCTCCGGTGTCGACTACGCCATCGGTCGCGTCGTCAAACACCTCAAACAAAAGAAACTCCTGCAGAACACCGTCATCATCTTCACCGGTGACAATGGCTACTATCTCGCCTCACGTGGCTTCGCCGGAAAATGGTCACACTTCGAAGAATCCCTCCGCGTCCCTCTTGTCATCTTCGACCCGCGTATCCCCAAAGATAAACGCCATCGCGTCAATAAAAAAATGGTCCTCAACCTCGATATCGCTCCCACCATCCTGGCCTATGCAAACATCACCCCTCCCAAACTCCATCAGGGTCGCCCTCTCAAACCTCTCGTCGACGATGCCCCCGTCAAAAACTGGCGAACCGACTTCCTCTGCGAACACCTCATGGACCACCCCGCCATACCCAAGTGGGTCGGCGTCCGCGACCAACGCTACGTCTACGCTCGCTACTTTCAGCAAAACCCGCCCTACGAATTCCTCCACGATCTCAAGACTGATCCACAGCAACTCAAGAACCTCGTCGCCGACCCCGTCTACAAACAAACACTTGCCAAAATGAGACTTCGCACCAATGACCTCCGCGACCAGCACGGCGGGCCGTACACCCGCGCCCGCTTCCCCACACGCCGATATCTCCAGCAGCAGAAAAACAAAAAGAAACGATAATAACCCCAACATATAAGTTACCAGGTTTATATCGCGTCACATCCATCTCACCCACCCAGGTGCATCAATGGTCAAACGATTAATCAAGATATTTTGTGTCCTCTTCGCTATCTTCATCATCGCCGCCCTCGTCGCTTTTTTCTACATCGATTCCATCGCCAAAGTCGCAATCGTCCAGGCCACCGAACGCTGCATGGGCGTGGATGCCGACCTCGAATCCGCATCCATTGGCCTCTTTAGTGGCGAATTCGAACTCAACGGCTACCAAATCTCAAATCCCCCCGACTTCAAAACCCCCCACTTCCTCAACCTCGGCTCCGGAGCCGTCAACATCACCATGGGCACGCTACTCAAGGATCACATCAAACTCCCCAATCTCAACCTCTCCGACATCGAAATCACCCTCGAAGAAAACGACAAAAAAACCAACCTCGATGTCATCATGGAGAACATCAACAAGAATGTTGGCTCCGATTCCTCTTCCTCCAAACCTTCCGAAGATTCCGGGAAGTCAGATCCCGGCAAACACTTCACCATTCAGAAGGTCCTGCTCAAAAACATCAAGCTTCGCGTCGCTCTCAACGACTTCGGTTCACCCGACAACCCCGTCACCATCGTCGTCCCCGAAATCGAACTTGAAAAAGTCGGCTCAAAATCCGACAACGGTGTACACATGAAGAAACTCACCGGTATCATCCTCGCCGCGACCTTCAAGGCCATCCTCGAAGAACGCCCCGATGTCCTCCCCCAGATCCTCGTCGGCCAACTCAAAAATGCTGTAGGCAAAATAGGCGAATTCGGCGACGTCCCCGTCAAACTTGTCGGCGACCTCACCAACGAAGCCGGCAACGTCCTCGGAAAAGGCGGCAAGCTCCTCGACGGCGCCGGCAAAGTCATCGGCAACCTCGGCGGCGCAGCCGCCAAAGAAGTCCTCAAAGGAGCCGGTTCAATCCTGAACAGAATCCCCAACCCTCTCAGCGGCGGCGACAAGAACAAGAAAGACTAACTTTCATCCAGGAACACAATCACCGTGACAACCAGAAAACTAACTCGTCCTTTCCAAATCCACTTCTGCCTTACGCTCTTGTTCCTCATTTGCGCTGGCGCCAAACCCCTCTTCGCCGCCCAATCCCTCCCCAAAAAACCCAACATAGTCTTCATCTTCGCCGATGACCTCGGCTGGACCGACCTCGCCTGCTTCGGCTCCGGCTACTACAAAACACCACACCTCGACCAACTCGCCAAAGACGGCCTCAAATTCACCAACGCCTACACCAACGCCCCAAACTGCGCCCCAACCCGCGCCTGCCTCATCTCCGGGCAATACACACCACGGCACCACGTCTTCACCGTCAATAACTCCGACCGCGGCAAATCCCGGTTCCGCAAACTCATTCCCATTCCCACCAGGACAAAACTCAACCTCAAAGTCATCACCCTCGCACAATCTCTCCAGAAAGCCGGCTACCACACCGGCATGTACGGCAAATGGCACCTCGGTTTCGATGAACCCTACCTCCCCAAGGCGCGCGGTTTCAACGAAGCCATCGTCACCCGCGGCGGACACTTCGCCCCCAAGTACCGGACCTACCCCAAGACCAAAATCCCCAAAAACACCTATCTCGCCGACTTCCTCACCGACAACGCCGTCGCCTTCATCAAACGCAACCACAAAAAACCCTTCTTCCTCTACCTCTCCCATTACGCCGTCCACACCCCAATCCAGGCCAAGCTCGCCGACATCAAACTCTACAAAAACAAGAAACCCGTCCGAGGCCACCACAACCCCACCTATGCCGCAATGGTCCATTCCCTCGACCAATCCGTAAAACGCGTCACCAAAACCCTTGCCGACCTTAACCTCACTAAAAACACCATCGTCATCTTCTACTCCGACAACGGCGGCCACGGCGGCTACGGCTCCATCGGTGGCGGCACCGGACGAAACATCACCGACAACGCACCCCTCCGCGGCGGTAAAGGCATGCTCTACGAAGGCGGCATCCGCGTCCCGCTCATCGTCCGCTGGCCCGCCGTCATCAAACCCAACTCAATCTCTCACACCCCCGTCATCTCAGTAGACTTCTTCCCTACCTTCGTCGACCTCGCAGGCGGCTCCATGCCCGCCAATCAGCCCCACGATGGTGTCTCCATCAAACCCATCTTCGCTTCCTCAGGCGCCGCCTCCCTCAATCGCCCCGCAATCTTCTGGCATTTCCCCGCCTACCTCCAGGCCAACGTCCAGAAGGGAACCTGGCGCACCACCCCCGGCGCCATTATCCGCGCAGGCGATTACAAACTCATCCACTTCTACGAAACCAACCACTCCGAACTCTACAACCTCAAGAACGACCTCTCCGAAAAACACAATCTCGCCAAATCTAACCCCCAAAAAGCCGCCGAACTTCTCAAACAACTCAAGGCCTGGCAAGAGAACGTCAACGCCCCCATCCCCACCAAAAAGAATCCCCAATACAAACCTTCCTGACACTCCAATTTCCACCACCGCATCTTTCTCCCTCCAACCCGCCCCCGTCGCGCGCCTACCCTCCTCAGCCCACTTAAACTATCCCTCACTCCTGAACAGGCTACCCACCAT
>JANQQT010000183.1 GCA_028284925.1 Phycisphaeraceae bacterium
ACAGTTCCCGCTTCGGCTCCATCTCCGGATCACCTACCGACCCGTAAATCCGATCACCAAAATGTGCGCCCAAACCCAACGCCTCCACATCTGCACGCACATCCTCCACATCACTCCCACTCGCCAAATGGCGCCTAACGCCCTGCCCCCTCAACAATTCCAAAAGCTCGACCACACCCTTCACCAGATATCTCTCCGCCGCAACCTCCCCACTCACAACACCCTCCCGTCGCGGCCCGGCAAACGCCTCCATCGCCCGCTTATACCTCGCCTTATACTCTCCCGCGCCCAGCACATCCTCCTGTCCCGCAAATCCAAATTCCCTTATCAGATCCAACAACTCCCCCATCTGCACAATCGTCTGCACGCCAGTCGTCCTGCCAATCAACTCCCTCACGCGTCCCTGCACCGTCTCAAGAATACCCTCATCAAAATAATCAATCCGATCTCCCAATACCGCATCCATCATCACCTCCTCCATCGCCGCCTCCCAGCCGGCTCGAAATGTCGTAATCGTCCCATCATGGTCAAACACAACATCCGTCACTCCGCCCTCAACCCCAGCCTTCCCGCAATCCAGGCAAGCTCCTACCAACTCTACACGCGTCCCCTCCAAATACACCGCCCTCTCCACATCCTCCGCAACCTCCGGCTCATAGACACATGCCGCATTCCTCCCTACCTCAAGAATCTCACCCGGCTGCGCCGTCCCTGTCGTATACAACTTCCTTACCGTCACACAAGCCGCCATATTCGCCACCCGCCCAGCCTCGACCAGACTTCCCCCACTACCAACCACCCCCGCCAAACCGGCCACCACCGTATCCCCCGCCCCTACGGGATCGATCTCCCCACTCACCTCAAGCCCACGAATAATCTCAACCTCTCCCTCCTCGACAACCACCAACCCCGACTCCCCCATCGTCACAAACACCCCCTCACCGGACTCCTCCGCCAATCGCTGCCCATACATCACCACACGCTCCAACTCAATTCTCTCACCCAACCCCACCTCTTCACCACACAAGCCCGCCGCCTCATGCGCATTCACCTTCAACATGGCCCCGCGAAATTGCCCCGCTCGATGCCGTGAATCCACAATAAATCGACATCCCACGCACGAGTCAATCAACTCATTCACCCGCCCAATCATCGCTTCATCCAACACCCCACCTGGTATCTGCTGATTCAAGATACACACATCCGATTCCCCGACCGTCCTCGCCAACATCTCCATCAAAGCATCCCGCGTCTCCTCCGCCAACCGATTGAATCCACCAAAGTCAATCCGATTCAACTCCACGCCATCCATCAGCGGCTTCGAATAAACCGCCGTCGTCCAATCACCCTGAATATCCAATACCCCCTTCAGATCAATCCACTCATCGGATAACACCTCCCGCAACTGCATCCCAAACATATCGCGACCCACCAGTCCCACGGCATAGACCCGCCCCACGCCCAAATCCTTCAAATTCGCGATGACATTCCCCGCCCCGCCTGCCGAGTACTCCGATCGCGCCACACGATGCACCAACTTCCCCGTCTCAATCGATACCTCTTGCTCAACCGTATCCAGGTGCCAATAAGCATCCAAACACAAATCCCCAAACACAGTCACTCTGGCCCGCTTCACTCGATCCAGGCATGCATCAAGCCATCCGCCCTCATCGCAAACATCACCACTTGACATCAAAAAGCCCTCTCACCCGAACCTCAGGGCTCCTGCCAATTCTTCTCCAATCGCACAACCAGATTGTGCAACTGACCACCCACATACAGATCCGCCCTCACAAGCGTACGATCACGATCTGGCCTCAAGAACTTCCGCACCGGATATCGCTCACCATGCTGATTCAAAAAACTCTCCAGCGAAATCGGCTCACCCGCCCCGATCGGAATCTCCTTCAACGTCACACCATAATGACCGTTCAACCATAACTGCACATTGCTATACGAATTCACAGAACGGTTATACAGCTTCACCGCATTCCCCACACGAACCACCTCAATGTCAATCGGATCACCAAAAGGTGTCTTAGGATTCTCAACCACCGGATAAACCAGCACCTTTTCCTCCACCGTCACTGTTCCCTTATCCACCCGCTTTCCCTGCTCCGTGACGAATGGCAGCTTAATCTCCTTCACATAATTACATCCGCCTAAGCCAATACCCACCGCAAATATCATGCCCAAACCAACTATTTTGTTCCGCATCACTGTTTCTCGTCATTCATACATGACCACGCCTATCCGTAGTCAATTCGTCAGAACCCCGCCTACCAACATATCATGCTTAGATGATTGCCACCACCCCCAGCGAATCAAATCACCCAATACCAAAGTTACCGCCGGCGGATCATCCCCTCGGCTGGGTTCGCCACGCGCCATTCTACCAGGCAGGCCTCGCAGGCTACTCCGATACCGCCATGAGACTCATCGCCAGGAAACACGGCTGCCCCTATTGCGTCACAGAAGCCATGCTCGATCACTTCCTCATACAGGGCGGCAAAGGACTCGACCACGCACGCCTCAGCGACGACGACCACCCCATCGCCGGCCAACTTATGGGCTCCCATCCTGAAGACATCGCAAAAGGCGCCAAAATCCTCGCCAACCTAGATTACGATGTCATTGACATAAACCTCGCGTGCCCCGTCAAAAAGATCAAAAAGAAATGTCGCGGCGGCCACCTCCTCTCCGCACCCGATGAAGCCATCGCCATACTACAAGCTGTTCGCGATGCCATTCCCCACAACATCCCCCTGTCCCTGAAACTTCGCCGCGCCTATGACGATACGCCACAGATGGCCGAAAACTTCCACAAAATCCTCGACGCAGCAATCAACTTAGATTACGCCTCCACCACCATTCACGGAAGAACCGTACAGCAAAAATACATCGGTCCGGCAAAATGGCCCATCCTCAAACAAATCACCAGTCACTACGCCTCCGCCACCCAAAGCGGCTTCCTTATTTTCGGTTCAGGAGACGTCGATTCACCCCAGGCCATATTCGACATGATCCGACAAACCAACGTCGTCGGAGCATCCGTCGCAAGAGGGTGTATCGGCAATCCCTGGATATTCGAACAGGCACACCAACTCCTGCAAGAGAAATCACCAACCTCGCCCGACATCGAACAACAGAAAAATGTCCTACTCGAACACTTCCAACTATCCGTCAGTATCCACGGCGAACATCTCGCCGGCCGCATGATGAGAAAATTCGGAATCAAATTCTCACAACACCATCCCAATCATGACGCCGTAAAAAACGCATTCATCAAAGTCAAAAACCTTGACGACTGGCAAACAGTCCTCGACACTCACTACGCCAAAAACGCCCCGGGTGTCCCCATTACACCCTGGACAAAACTTCCTCAAGACACGCTATCGGAATAACTCCGTAAACCGGAAAAATCCGTACATTCGATTAAATTAGCTGGCGTCGCTCAAAACACGCATTATAATTACAGGTGACACCGTTATAGTAGTGTCACTTGAGGTGAAGAAACCGGATACGACAGCCAATTCCATAGACAATGGTCATTGCACGGGAGCTGACCCATGAGAAAGATCGCAGTTTTTGTTACCGCGTTGTGTTGTAGCGTGCCCACCATTCCCGCACTTGCGGAAACCAGAACATACGACGGCTCAGGGAACAATATCGCCAACCCCACATGGGGCGTGGCCGGTACGAACCTACGGCGACTCACACCCTCTGCATATGCAGATGGCGTCTCTGACCCCTCGGGTCCCTCGCGTCCAAACCCCCGGCTGATCTCAAACGCCCTATTTGCACAGTCCGGAAATATGCCCAATACCTACCAACTCTCCGGCTACGTCTGGCAATGGGGACAATTCCTCGATCACGATATTGACCTCACTCCCACAGCCTCTCCCGCTGAACCCCTGCCCATCACCGTCCCTACAGGAGATCCCTGGTTCGATCCATTTAACACCGGTACACAAACCCTCGACTTTGAGCGGTCACTCCACGACAATGGAAGCCCACGTCAACAAATCAACCAGATTTCCTCTTACATCGACGCATCCAATGTTTACGGCTCCGATGCCCGCCGCGCAGCCTTCCTTCGCTCCTTCACCGGAGGAAAACTCAGAATCTCCTCCCACACCACGGGTGACCTCCTCCCCTTCAACGATAACTCCGGAACGCACGAAAACGCTTCACTCCCTTTCCAATCCCCCGATTCACTCTTCATCTCCGGTGACGTCCGCGCCAACGAGCAAGTCGGCTTGACCGCAATGCACACACTCTTCATGCGCGAACACAACCGCCTTGCGGGTGAATTCGCCGCCGCTAATCCCGGTTGGAACGACGAACAACTCTACCAGGCCGCCAGAAAAGTGGTCGGTGCCCAAATGCAGATCATTACTTACAACGAATTCCTCCCCGCCCTTCTGGGCCCGGACGCGTTCGACGCATACTCCAGCTACGACCCCAACACAAACGCCTCCATCGCCAATGAATTCTCCACCGCCGCCTTCCGGCTCGGCCATTCCATGCTCCAGTCCACCATCCTTCGACTGGACGTTAATGGTAACCCCATAACCGAAGGACACCTACGACTCAAAGATGCGTTCTTCAATCCCGCTCGCATCACCGATGAAGGCGGCGTCGATCCCATCCTCCGGGGACTCGCTGCCACCCGGCAACAACAAATTGACATCCGCATGGTCGACGATGTCCGAAACTTCCTCTTCGGCCCTCCCGGCGCAGGCGGACTAGACCTCGCAGCCCTGAATATCCAACGCGGGCGCGACCACGGCCTCGCTGACTTCAACACCATCCGACAGGAACTCAACCTCCCCGAGATCCTCACCTTCGCCGACATCACCTCCGACCCCGTCATCCTCACAGGCCTCCAAAACACTTATGCATCCGTCAATGAAATCGACGCATGGGTCGGCATGCTCGCCGAAGACCACATCCCGGGCCTCACCGTCGGGCCAACCATTCACGCCATCCTAGCGGCCCAGTTCCTCGCCCTTCGCGACGGTGACCGCTTCTGGTACCAGAATGATCCCGAACTTGCAAACCTGTACGACCTCGGCCTACTTGAAAATACTCGCCTCAGCGACATCATCATGCGAAACACCCAAATCAACGTCATGCGAAACAATGTCTTCGTCATGCCCATCCCCGAACCCGCCTCCGCCACCATTCTCGTCGCACTTGCCTCCGCCCCCCTCATCCGACGCCGCCCCCATCAATCCGCGGCGTAAAAACCAATCCTTCGAATCAAAGGCTTACTCTGACCAATCACATACATCAAATTAAAAAAAAGGCCCGACCAGCCGGTCGGGCCTCTTATCATCCAAATTCAAATCAACCCCAACCTACTTACCCGCATTCGCCTGGGCATTCTGCGTCGCAATAATCGCCTCAAGCTCCGTACGCTTCTCGCTCGCCTTATCCAGATCCGATCGTCGCGTCACAAGATCCTCACCCTGCGTCAGCAACATCTCTGTCTCCCGGCGAGTCGACTTCAGGTTACCCTGAACCGTAACGATTTCCTTCTTAAAGTTCACATCCACCATGTACTCGCCCGTGAAGAAATCCACAGGAACGGTCTGTCCGTTAATCTCGATATCCTTCACGTCACCCACCGGATCACCAGGCCCGACCGGGAACGTCTCAGCAAGCCATTTCCCATGCGTATAACGGAAGATCTTCACCTGCCCCTTACCCCGACGCTGATTACGCTCCGCAAAGTAGTAACTCAGCCGTTCAACCGAAACCTCGTTCGTCCAGCCGCTCCACTCACTCTCAAGATAAAACTTATTCTTCATCTCCTCAATCTGCTTTTTGTTCGGCAACAACGTTAGATCATCATAAAGCGGATTAATGTATTGCACCTTGAAACGATATCGATAAACCTTCCCTTGCTCCGCGGTAAAATCAATATAGGTGACCTTCATAGCCTTCCCGCCAAACTGATCCACAAGGTTCTGTAATTCCTGGGCACGAGCCTCTGCCGCCAACTCTTCCGGCGACTTCTTCGGCGCGGTGAGATCCTTGGGATTAACACGCGTGCTGGGCCGCACTACACGTGGCGTGCCCGCCTTCGACTTATCACCATCCGCAGGCTCTTTCGAAGTCAGTTCCTTAAACTTCGCCTCCGCCTCCGCCAACTTCTTCTTTTGAATATCAAGTTGACGCGTCAAACTCTTAACTCGAGCCTCAATCGCCTTGGGATTACGTTTCGGTGCCCCTTTCCGCTGCGGCGGGTTCTTCACATTCTTTATCAACTCGTCAAAACGCGAAATCGACTTTTTCAAACCCTTGATTTCCGCCGCGAGCTTGACGATCTCACTCGCATTCTCCAACCCCTTACCCTCATCACCCGAGCTTGGCGGCGTCCACTTCGGACCAATAAAACCCGGAACTGCCGGCATCGCAAGCAGCGACTGCGCTTCCACGATACGCTTCACCCACGTCTTATAATTCTCACGCGTAATCAAACTCTTGTCACGCAACGCTCTCGCCAGAAACTGACCAGGCATCGGATCCAACAACTCAGACTTCGACCAATCCTCATCCCCAGGCCCCGTCTTCTCCTGACGCTCAACCAACACCGCCATAATTCCCACCGCACTGGGTAAATACATCTTCGAATTCAACTCACGCGTCTTCCGCCCTCCGGGCTTGCGAAACTCCCGTACCAACTGCTCAACCGGAAAAGTCCCCGCAATCGAAATAAACGCGCGGTCCCGTGGTAATGAACTGACCGTCGTCGCCCCCGCCAACTCCGTAAACACCTTCGACCAACCGTCAAGATCAATCTCAAGATCGGAAAACGGTATCGTACCACTGCCCGCACGTGCCATCGGATTGATGACAGCAGGAATTTTCGGCACATTCACCAGAATCTCCTCGTCTGCAACCGGCGGACGCCCCAACTTCGCAATAGGTCCCAGCGGGAAAAACGGCTGCGAACTTAGCAAACGCTCACTAACGCGCTTCTCTAAAAGTTCCTGATACTTCGGAACTTCCAACTTCGCCAGTGCTGGCTTAGGAGCTGCCGTCTCAAGCGAATTCTTCAAGCGATCCGCACGCTCCTTCAACAACGCATCTGTCGCCTCGATCGGATGCTTCTGACCATCCACCGTCACCTGAATCGGCTTCTGTGCCACGTATTTCCACACCGCCACACCCAGCACCAGCAACGCAAGAACAATAAACACCTTCTCAACGTGCTTTTCAAATACGCTGATATTCTTCATTTTCATAGCGACGGCTCCTTTCGTGGCGTCTACGCGCCAGACACGATTGCTCTCGAGTCCCGCACCCCTGCACCGCCACTTCTTTGATTAGTTATTCGTCTTTTCCTTGGGCGCAAACTTCGGATCAACCGTCGGCACACCCAATCGATATCGCAAACGGTCCGGCATAAAACCGACCGTCTGGTTCTTCGCAAGGTCTTCAAGTTTGCCCGCTGTGAATTCGCGAAGCCATTTCGCCTCTATCTCAAGAGTCAACTCCATGACATCCACATTCGTCCCGTAGTAATAACCCTTTCGAAATTCCTCAAACTCATCCACAGCCTTCATTTTCACACCCGTAACTGCCATCAGGTTCACGCTGCCGATCGCGTTAAATACCTTCGGCAATTGGCTCGAATCGACAATGACCTTCAACTCCGCCAGTCGAACATCATAAAGGGGATTACTCACACGACCCGTCGGCGAAGCAGTGAAATTATCAACAAGACGTTCATTCAACGCCTTACGCGTCTTCGCGATCAGACCCTTACGGTTTTGAGCCTGCCCTGTCAAATTCGCCCCCAAATCAGTCCGAGGATTCACGCCTTTATCAACCGTGTCAATCCCAAGATAACCGGGAAAAACACGAATACCCACCAACCGCTTAATCGGCGCGTCCACAACAGTCGCAGCCTTACCCTTCGATGGATCCCTGTTCGCGCGAACAATCGCCTCAACAATGTCCTGCTGAATCCATAACACAAGCTCACCCTCCCAAACCGCTTCGGGACCATAGGCTGTGCCTGAAGCTACCCATGCGCCAATATGAAACGGTCCGGTAAAGCCCTTCTGGTCAGCCGTTCGGCGTACTTCATCACAATAAATACCAATCTCTTTCGCCCGACTCTTGTATTTCTCCTCTACAAGGTCCGCCGTGCGACGAATAATCGTCGACTCATGCTGTTTAGGGATGGTCGTGACGTTCGTCAATTCCTTAAATTTCTGCTCCTCCAACCGCTTAATCGCCGCGATATCCTTCGCGCCAGGCGGAATACCCCCGTTCAGACGAGCACGAAGACCATCAATCCTCTTAATGTAAACACCCTTCGCAACCTGCTCATAACCACTGTCTTGATCGGTATTCGGATTAGGCAAATAGGCTTGATTGACCACCAATGTATGATCATCATCCTTGATACCCGCGTCCCCGTACTTGTTCAGATCAAGTACCAACTTTTCAATCGCTTCATACTCGTTCCTCATCGTCGCGTAAGTTCCCTTTAGCTTATCAATAGCCTGAGGATTCACCACGATGTTGATGCTCTGCGGGGGATCATGTGCACCCATCCCCGGAATCTGAACACGCGTCGATGAATTGGTACGGATCTGCCCCGCCATGCCGTTAATCTTCGGCTCGTGTTCCTTCACGGCGCTCGCCGCCTTCGACGGTGCCAACCAAAACAGAACCACAAGTGAAATCAATACCACAGTCGTACACGCAACCGCGACGGGGTTTGACTTCATCCATTCCAATACGGGAGCTATTCGATTCACGGCTTCACCTCCGTTTCCGCATTTGCGGTCTTGATACCCCCACCCGCAGCCTGAAGTTGGGATTCAATCGCCCGGGCATCCTCGGGATGAACCAACTCCACTCGAAACGAAATCTTAAATCGCTGATCGTTCTTTCGACCCTCATCCTTAAGGTCAGGATTCTGCGGCAATTCACTCTCAATCGTAATGGTCCCAGGAACCTTTACCTCGTTCGGCTTCGGGGTAGGCTCGGATCGACGCCTTCGACGATTGCTTGGCTGATCCGGTGTCACCGTTCGACTATCTACCGAAACCGAAACCACCTCAACAATCCTCACATCCGAAATACGATAAGGACGTAACCGACGATCCTTCTCTTCAACCCCCCTTTCGCCCAAATACGAAATCAATGTTTCGGTCAAGAACTTGGCCGCCGTCTCAACAATTCGCCCTCCGGCATCACGACGCGTAAACGGCGTAATACCTTCAATCGTTACCTCATAATAAGGCGCTGGCTCCAAGACCTTTGTCACAACCGGAGCCGCACGACGACGCCCCGACCTTCGCTTCGCCCCAGCCGCTACCGCCTTCTTCGGCGGGAAATAATCCGCCTTCTCCTTGGGGCCAACATACCTGTAATCAAGATTCGTCATGAAGATCTGCTTACGCTCATTACGCGGCAGCTTCGAAACATCCCCTTGACCCACCGACGCCGACGCAATGCCCGCTTGAATATCCTGCATCAGCAACGGCCAAACCGTCCGATAATCCAACATCCGTTGGTAATTCCCGATCTTCTTGCGAGGATCGTCCGTCGACAATTTGTTCCAGGTGCGCTTATGATCCGACGCCGTACTGATCACACCCTGAACAGCATTTCTAGGCTCCGCATTAGACTCATATCCCGACAACTGGTTCGACGTCATAAAATACGACACACCCGCCGACACCGCACAGATCGCCGCCGCCGCAATCGTCCAAGGCTGCTTCGCCTTCCATACCTGCTCACGGATGATCACCTCCGGCAACACATTGCAACTCACCGCCTCCATACCCAGCCCCTGCAACGCCAAACCATACGCCGGAGCCATCGTCACCGCGTTCTCCGCAAACGCCGAGGCATTACGACCCTCAACATCCAGCTTCTTGAAATCATCCAGCCGACGAACTTCCATATTCAACTGCTGGTTCAAAAACTTCTTCAAGCCGGGCAACCTGAACGTGCTGCCCAAACCAATCATCTTCTCAATCTCTGCATCCCGATTCAGCGTCTGGTAATACCCCATCGACTGCTGTATCTTCGATACCAGATCCACAAAAATCGGCCGCATCGCTTGGAAAATCTGCTTCGCATACTTACTCGTCGCCGCCTCCCGCTTCAACTTCTCCGCCTTCGAATACGAAAGCTTAAAGCTTCTCACCAAAGCCTCCGTAAAGTGATGCCCGCCCAAGGGTATCGTTCGCATCCAGATTCGACCCCCATCCGCAATAATCAGATCCGTCGCACTTGTCCCGATATCCATCAACATCACGCCGGAAGACGAATCCGCCAGATCACGGTCGTGGGCCAACGCGTTGTACACCGCCACCGGCGACAAACACAACCCGTGAACAGTAATATCCACCCCATCAAAGTTGGCAAGCCACTTCGCCACACGTTCCTTCGTAATCGCAAAAATTCCCACCTCAACGTCAGGCGAATCCTCAGACAAAAACGTCTGGTAATCCCACTCCACCTCGTCAATCGGAAACGGA
Organism: Phycisphaeraceae bacterium; assembly: GCA_028284925.1. Lineage (GTDB taxonomy): Bacteria > Planctomycetota > Phycisphaerae > Phycisphaerales > Zrk34 > JANQQT01. The sequence goes on from JANQQT010000183.1 coordinate 10,518, forward strand.
ATCTGCTGGACCGCCTCAAACTTCACAATCTCAGGAACTTTCTTCGGCTCCACAGGCGGCAAACTCGCAAACCGCGCAAACGCCTGATGACCCGGCACCGACACGACCACCGCCGCCTTGCCGAACTGCTTCCGCGTTTGCAACTGATCCAAAGCCAAACGAATCGCTTCATCCATATCCGTGTCCGGCGTCGTCAAGACCTTCTTATAGGGCAGGTAATCAAAGTCCGTAATACGAACAGAACCACCCGCCTTTTGCAGACGAATGGCCTTTACTGCGTTCGCGCCAACTTCGATCCCCCAGCAATCAGTGGAACTGGGCATAACATTTACCTCCAGGACTAAATGTCCGGTCCTTACACAAAATCATTCAAAATAGTGCCGCTATTGCGTCGATTCTCACCCTCCCAAGTGAAGCAGCGAGCTACATGACCCTCCAGAGAGCATTGCGCCCTCACTTGGTCGATGTCAATTTCCCTCAACATCGCCATGCGTTGCCTGTACCTCTTCACTAACATCATTATTAAATAACACTATATCATCCCTGTCAAGGTCTACAAGGCCCCCAAATTCACCCATTAGTACGTACAATTAGCATATTTCACCACAGCCAGAACCCCTGCTTACACCCCGAAAGTCAAGGCCTTTTGCTTCAAACGCCAACTTGACCCTCATCATCTGCATTTTTAACATTCCCATCAACCTTTTCGGAGAACTTCGCATCACCTACCCGATCGCCGCCATCTCGGATATTCACAGCAACCTCGAAGCGATGACCACCGTCCTCGAAGACATCAAACAACGAGGCATTGAAAGCATCATTTGCCTCGGCGATATCATCGGGTATGGCCCAAATCCGCGCGAATGCCTCGACCTCGTCATCGAAAAATGCAGTTGGGCCCTCATGGGAAACCATGACTACGCCTGCCTCTACGAGCCCACAAACTTCAACGTCGGCGCCGAAGCCGCCTCTTTCTGGACAAGATCCCAACTCGAACACGAAAAAGACCCCAAACACCGCGCAAGACGCTGGAAGTTCCTCGCCGATCTCGCAATCCGAAAAAACTTCGGCAACGACCTCATGGCCGTACACGGCTCGCCGCGAAGACCCATAAACGAATACGTCTTCGCCGAAGACGCCACCACCTCACCGACCAAAATGCAACAGATCTTCGAACGCGTGGAACACATCTGCTTCGTGGGACACACCCATGTGCAGGGCGTCTTTACCGAAGATCCCGACTTCTACACCCCCGCAGAACTCAAAAACGTCTATGAAATCAAATCCGGTGAAAAGGCCGTCATTAACGTCGGCTCCGTCGGACAACCCCGCGACCGGGACCCGCGCTCCGGATACACCATCATCCACCAGGATCGAGTCGAATTTGTCCGGCTTGAGTACGACATCGACGCCGTCGCGGAGAAAATTCACGCCATACCCGAACTCAACGATTTCTTCGGCCAGAGAATCAAAGAAGGACGATAAGAGCCGCTTCCAACCCGAAAACCTCCGTTTTTCACCCCGCCAATCACCCCCTTCATATCAAAAGACAACCGCACCATACCCGCTATACTTCCCTCTCACCCCTCACCCCATAACAACGGTCAGGACGCACCATGCAACGTCTGTTAATCACAATCGGCATGCTACTCGTCGCAGTCGGCATCACCATCGCACTTGTCGTTTCAAGCGGCACCCAGAACGGCACAAATAACAAATCCGAAAACGACAAAAAACTGGCCAAAAGCAACGACGACAAGAAAAACAATACGCCACCAAAGTCACCCAACAAACCAGATAAAAAGAACAACGATCCTAAAGAAGACCCGAAAAA
>JANQQT010000184.1 GCA_028284925.1 Phycisphaeraceae bacterium
ACCGACCTCGTATATTTACCTTCACCCTCCACGAAGGTACACCCCCATGACCATGATGCCCGATTACATGCTCACCGAGAAAGAACTTATCCCCACGCGCGTCTTCGACCACTCCACCGACGCCTCCCTCGCCGTCGCACGCGAAATCGCCGCACTCATCAAAGACAAATCCGGCCGAGGTGAAACCTGCGTCCTCGGACTCGCCACCGGTTCAACACCCACCGCCGTCTACGCCGAACTCGTCCGCATGCATCAACACGAAAGCCTTTCCTTCCAAAATGTCATCACCTTCAACCTCGATGAATATTTCCCCATGAAGCCCCAGGAACTGCAATCCTACCACCGCTTCATGAACGAAAACCTCTTCGACCACATCGACATCAACCCCGACAACATCCACATACCCGACGGAACCATTGACCTCGAAGACGTCCACGGCCTATGCCTCGACTACGAAAACGCCATCGACGAAGCAGGCGGCATCGACCTCCAGATCCTCGGCATCGGTCGAACAGGACACATCGGCTTCAACGAACCCGGCTCCAGCGAAACAAGCGTCACCCGACTCATCACACTCGACCACGTCACCCGACTCGACGCCGCCGCAGACTTCTTCGGCGAGGAAAACGTGCCCCGCCGCGCCATCACCATGGGCGTCGGCACAATCATGAAAGCCAAACGCGTCATCCTACTCGCATTCGGCGAAGGCAAAGCCCCCGTCGTTGCCAAGGCCGTCGAAGGCGAAATCACCCCCATGATCGCCGCCTCATTCCTCCAAAAACACACCAACTCCCAGTTCATGCTTGACAAGGCCGCCGCCGCTCACCTCACACGCTACGTCTCACCCTGGGAACTCGGCCCCGTCGACTGGACACCCCAGATTATCAAAACCGCCGTCATCTGGCTCGCCAACCGCACCGGCAAACCCATCCTCAAACTCACCGACCTCGACTACAACGAAAACAACCTCCAGGACCTCCTCGCCGAACACGGCCCCGCATACATCATCAACCTCGAAGTCTTCCGAATGCTCCACCGCACCATCACCGGATGGCCAGGCGGAAAACCCGAAAGCAAAAAACGACCCGGCGACCTCGACCGACCCGGCGATGACATCTTCCCCAAACGAATCCTCATCTTCTCTCCCCATCCCGATGACGATGTCATCTCCATGGGCGGCACACTCATCCGCCTCGTCGATCAGGGCCACGAAGTCCACGTCGCCTACCAGGTCTCCGGCAACATCGCCGTCTTCGACGAAGACGCCGTCCGTTTCGCCGACTTCGCTCGAGACTTCGCCGCAATCTTCGGCATCGAAGCAGAACAGGTCGCCAAGATCGACGAAAACATCCAAAAATTCCTCGGCGAAAAACAACCCGGACAGGTCGATGCCAAAGAGGTCCAGCAAATCAAAGCCCTCATCCGACGCGGCGAAGCTCGCGCCGCCGGCCGTTACTGCGGCATCAAGGACGAACACCTCCACTTCATGGACATGCCCTTCTACGAAACCGGACGCGTCCGCAAGGAACCCCTCGGCGACGATGACATCCAGATCACCGTTGACCTTCTCGAAAAAGTCAAACCCCACCAGATCTACGCCGCCGGCGACCTCTCCGACCCCCACGGCACACACCGAACATGCCTCACCGCCGTCTTCGAAGCATGCAACCGCGTCCGCGAACGCGACTGGTACAGCCAGTGCGAAGTCTGGCTCTACCGCGGCGCATGGCAGGAATGGGAGCCACACCACATCCACATGGCCGTCCCCCTAAGCCCCCAGGAACTCGTCCGAAAACGCACCGCCGTCTTCAAACACGAATCTCAGAAAGACCGCGCCCTCTTCCCCGGAACAGACAAACGCGAATTCTGGCAACGCGCAGAAGACCGAAACCGATCCACCGCCGAAATCTACGACGAACTCGGACTCCCCGAATTCGAAGCCATCGAAGCCTTCGTCCGCTGGGACGAGTCAACCAAATATCTCTGAACGTCTCCATCAATGCCCAATTTGCCGCCTCGATCATCACTCCACATGCACGAGTCGCTATCCCATTCCTCTCGCTTCCCACATAACTTAAACTACCGCTAAGAATCCTCTACAGATAATTCATTCACCCCCGACCAATGCCCATCCAATCCCCCAAATACCGCGCCATATACAACGCCGTCCGCCGCATCCCCAAAGGCCGCGTCGCAACCTACGGCCAGATCGCCGCACTCGCCAAACTCCCGGGACACGCAAGACTCGTCGGCTACGCCCTCTCCGCACTCGAAGAAAACCACAACGTCCCCTGGCACCGCGTCATCAACGCCAAAGGACAAATCAGCACACGTTACGATCCCCAACTCGAACAAGACCAACTACACCTCCTCCAGGCAGAAAACATCACCCTAAACGCCAAAGGCATCATCGACCTCAACAAATACCGCTGGCGCCCCCGCACCAAAACCCAACCCTGACCAGTAATTAACCCCAGGCGCCCTCGCCTGGGGCGCGCCGCGGAGCACTAGACGTCGCGCGAATCAGGGGACGATAACCACTATCTAGCTCCATCAATACCAAAACTCCATCCCGCTCCCCTCACCAGACTTCTCAAACTAACTACCCCAACAACTCCCCAATCACCTTCCCCCCAAACTGCGACAACTGCTTAAACCGCCCACCATGAAAATACGTCAACTTCCGATCATCCAACCCCAGCAAATGCAACAGCGTCACATGCAGATCACGAATCGGATGCACCACATCCACCGCTGTCGCACCAATCTCATCCGTCCCCCCAACCACCGCACCCCGCTTCACACCGCCACCCGCAAAAAACATATTCATCGCATCCACATTATGACCACGCCCGAGCGCCGTCACACCGCCCCGATAGTTATTATCAGGCGTCCGACCAAACTCCCCCGTCCAGATCACCAGCGTCTCATCCAGCATCCCTCGCATCTTCAAATCCTTAATCAACCCCGCAATCGGCTGATCCACACTCTTGATCCGCGCCGTATGTCCACGCTTCAAATAATCATGACTGTCCCATCCCCCCGAAAAG
>JANQQT010000105.1 GCA_028284925.1 Phycisphaeraceae bacterium
TGGGAATTGGGCCTGTGAAGCGAGGGGGGAGGCAGAGGCGGAGCTTGAGCCTGGCGGCGTATTCGATGCGGAAGTATCTGACGGCGAAGGCGGGGAGTAAGGGGGCGATGAATATGGAGGGGTTTGTGGACTGGTGTGCGGGGCTTGATCTGGATTCGGTGGAGTTGACGAGTTACTTCTTTCCGAAGGTGGTTACGGGGGAGTATCTTGCGGGGTTGAAGCGGCGGTGTTTTGTGCACGGGCTTGATATTTCGGGGGGTGCTGTGCGGAATAACTTTACGTTGCCGGCGGGGCCTGCGTTGGAGAAGTGGTTTAAGCATGTGGATCAGTGGGTGGATTATTATGCGGCGTTGGGAGCCGGTGTGATTCGTGTGTTTGCGGGTCAGCCGCCGAAGGGGGTGAGTGCGGAGCAGGGGATTAAGAATGCGATTCCTAACTTAGAAAGGGCGTGTGAGGCGGCGGGGAAGAAGGGGGTGATTTTGGCGTTGGAGAATCATGATTTTGTGACGAGGGTGGATCGGCTGCTGGAGATTATCCAAGGGGTGAAGTCGAAATGGTTTGGGGTGAATTTAGATAGTGGGAATTTTCATTCGGACGACCCTTATGCGGATATGGAGAAGGTTGCGAAGTATGCGGTGAATGTGCAGATTAAGGTGAGTATTCGGCGGGCTGGGAAGAAGCATGAGCCGGCGGATTTGAAGAAAGTGATGGGGATTTTGAAGGCGGCGGATTACAGTGGGCCGGTGGCGTTGGAGTATGAGGCGAAGGATGATCCTTATACAGCGGTACCGAAGTATTTGGGTGTGTTGAGGAAATTGATGGGGTGAGTGTGTTGAAGGACAGGAATGAGAAAAGCGGAACCTCGTGATGTGTGAGGTTCCGCTTGTTTTTAGGGGGGGAGTGTTATGGTGTTATCGTTTGTCTGCGTCTTCGCCGACGACGCCGAGGACCATTTCGTCGAGTGCGGCGCCGGCGGGGACCATGGGGTAGACGTGTTCGTGTTTTTCGACGCGGAAGTCGCCGACGATGGGTTCATCGCATTCGAGGAACTCGGCCATTTTCTGAGGGAGTTCGGCGGTGGATTCGCATCGGACGCCTTTGCAGTTCATGGCTTCGGCGAGTTTGACGAAATCGGGGTTGTGCATTTCGGTGTGGCTGTATCGTTCCTCGTAGAAGAGATCCTGCCACTGTTTGACCATGCCCTGGAAGTCGTTGTTGAGGATGAGTGTCTTGGCGCCGATCTGATATTGTGCGGCGGTGACCATTTCCATGGCGGTCATGGAGAATGAACCGTCGCCATCGATGTTGACGACGGTTTTGTCGGGGGCAGCGCATTTGGCGCCGATGGAGGCGGGGACGCCGAAGCCCATGGTTCCGAGTCCGCCGGAGGTGAGCCATTGCCTGGGGAATTTGTATTGGTAGAACTGAGCGGCCCACATCTGGTGCTGGCCGACGCCTGTTGAGATGATGGCGTTGCCATCGGTTTGCCTGTACAGCTCTTCGATGACCTGTTGGGGTTTGGTGTGTCCGGGACGGTCATCCGGTTTGTAGCGGAAGGGGTATTTTCTTTTCCATTCGAGGATTTGATTGATCCAGTCCTCACGTTTTCTGAACTCGATCATGGGGAGGAGGATTTCGAGGTTCTTGCGTGCATCTCCTTCGACGCCGATGGTGGGTGTGACGTTTTTTCCGATCTGTTCGGGTGAGATGTCGAAGTGGATGATGCCGCCGCGGCCCTGGCGTTCGGCTTTTCGGGCGGCGGGGGCGAAGTCTGCGAGCCTGCCGGTGACGCGGTCGTCGAAGCGGGCACCGATGGCGATGATGCAGTCTGATTTTTGCATGGCCCAGTTTGCGTAGGCGGAGCCGTGCATGCCGAGCATGTGGAGGGAGAGATCGGTGGATTCGTCGTATGCACCGAGGCCCTGGAGGGTTGTGGTTACGGGAATGTTTCCGTTGATGGAGATGTCTCTGAGGAATTGTGAAGCATCGGAGAGGAGGACGCCCTGTCCGGCGTAGATGACGGGGCGTTCGGCCTGGTTGATGAGGTCGGCGGCGCGTTCAAGTTCGGAGGAGGTACCGAGTTCGCGGATGTGGTAGCCGGGGAGGTGAGGTTCGGCGACGACGGATTCGTTGAGCACGGCGGCGGTGACGTCTTTGGGGAGGTCGACGACGACGGGGCCGGGTCGTCCGGTGGTGGCGATGTGGAAGGCTTCGTTGACGCGGCGCGGGAGTTCATCGACGGATTTGACGAGGACGTTCCATTTGGTGCAGCATCGTGTGATGCCGGTGACATCGGCTTCCTGGAAGGCGTCGGAGCCTATGGCGAAGGTGGGGACCTGACCTGCGAAGACGATGAGGGGTGTGCCATCCATGTTGGCATCTTGCAGGGGTGTGACGGTGTTGGTTGCGCCTGGACCTGAGGTGACGAGGACGATGCCGGGTTTGCCGGAGATTCTGGCGAAGCCCTGAGCCATGTGTCCTGCGCCCTGTTCGTGGCGTGTGAGGATGAAGTTGAAGTGTTTGGACTGGTGGATGGCATCGAATACGGGGAGGATTGCTCCGCCGGGGTATCCGTAGATGTAGTCGACATCATGCTCTCGCATGAGTTCGTGGAAGATTTGTGCGCCGGTGAGGCCTTTGTACTGTTCGGTTTTGGGTGCGGCGTCGACCGGGGAGATATTGGTGTTGAGGTTTGTAGCGGCCATGGTTGGTCTCTGTACTTAAATCAACCCGTGTTTGCGGGTACTTATTTTGAAAATATATCGGTGGGGCGCTTGCCCCGAGTGAAAGATAGGGGGGCTTGCGATGAGTTACCGGAGTATGTGCGGATCGAAACGGCGAGGGGCGGGTCGGCCGATCCGCGGTGGTACAATAACCGACTCGCCCTGGGTAAGCAGGGCGCCGAGGGTTACTTGTAAATTCTGGGCGCGGCTTGGCATAAGGGTAAGTATAGGTGTGGGGTGTGGGGAGTCCAGTTTTGGGGGGCGGGTGGGTATGTGCTGGGAGAGGGCCAACTAATGATCGATGTTCATGTTGGGTAGGTAGAGAGGGGGTGTTTGGCGGATATCAGGCTGAAATCGCTGGTGATCGCCGTTCATTTGGGTCGGATTGGTTTCGGATTGGGGTTTTATTTCGGTTTGGCGGGGGGCGGCGCGGGTCGTGTGAGGGTGATCTGATTGATGTGGACGATGGTTTTCTGGTCGGTGAAATCGTCTCCGGAGGCGTATGCGTAGAAGGTGACGGTTCTGGCGTCGGTGTTACCGAGTACCTTGGTGAATTGTTTGGATTTGTGGGTGGTGTCAGGCGTGCCGGAGCCGAACCAGACGCGCCAGGAGTTATCGGAAGGGTCGAATTTGAGTCTGAATGTGATGGAAGAGGGTGCGTATGTGAGTGAGTTGTCATCCACGCCGGGCATCTCTTTATCACCGAGGATTGGCGCGGCGCGGATGATGGGCGGTTCGCCGTCTGGAATGAGGACGTAAGAGGTTACGAATCCGTTGTTGACTTCATCTTCGATGCGAATTCCAAAATGATTGACGTATCTCTTGTTGAGAACGGCGTCGAAGGTGGCGTTGATTTCGATTTCGCCGGGGCCGATTTTACGGGTGATGGACGAGGTAACGCCTGAGCCGCAGGTGAGGGTGACTTTGCCGTCGGCGTGCGTGACGGCTCCTTTTTTCTCCCAGTGTTCGGCGAGTTTGTCTCCGGAGAAGTCATCGGTTTCGGGCTTGTATCGTTTGCCTGAGCCTGAGGTGATGATGTCGGGGTCATCGACGGGTTTGTTTTTCTCCTTCATGTTGTAGGCGATGACGCCGCCGGTGACGATGGCGGCGATGCAGAGGAAGCCTATGAGGAGCAGGATGGCGGGTGTGGCGGAATTCTTGTGTCTTCTGCTGCGGCGTGCGTGTCGGGCATCGCGTTTTCTTTGTTCGCGTCTGGAGGTGTGGTAGTCTTCGTGTTCGGGTCTTTGGGAGCCGTCGACGCCGAGGGCGTGGGCGATTTCAGTATCCTGTTCGGATTCCTTTGGGCCGAGGTCGATTTGGGTGATGGTTGCATTGATGTCGGCAATGAGTTGTTCGAAGTTGGTGTAGCGGAGTGAGGGATCGACCTCCATCATGCCGGTGAGGACTTTGGTGGTGGCGGGGTTCAGTTCGGGGCGGATGGATCGTGGGTCGGGGGGAGCGCCTTCCATGCGGGCGAGGACGACTTCCTTGACGGTTTGGCCCTGATATGGGGGTGTTGCGGTGAGGAGGTGCCAAATGGTTGCGCCGAGTGAGAACATGTCGGCGCGGTAGTCCGGGGGTTTACCTTTGACGACTTCGGGGGCGATGTAGTATGGGGTTCCGATGATTTTTTTGGGTGCGTCTTTGGTGGAGGCTGATTTTCTGACGAGGCCGAAGTCGACGACCTTGGCGTGTTGGTCGCGTGTGATGAGGATGTTCTGGGGTTTGATGTCGCCGTGGACGAGTCCCATTTTGGCGGCCATGTTGAGGCCTTCGCAGACGTCGCGCATGATTTCCATGGCGCGTCGTTCATCGAGTGGGACTTTTTTGGCGACGAAGTCCTGCAGGCGTTCTGCGCCTTCGATGAGTTCCATGACGATGTAGGGTTGCTCGTCGTATTCGCCTATGGAGTGGATAGTGACGACGTTTGGGTGGCTTGCGGCGGCGAGTGCTCGGGCTTCGGTGAGGAAGTTGGTTCGGACTTCGTCTTCGGGGCCGACGGCTTTGGGGAGGAGTTTGAGGGCGACGGTTCTGCCGAGCGAGGTATCTTTGGCGCGGAAGACGACGCCGGTTGAGCCGTGGCCGAGGACGGAATTGAGGACGAAGTTTTCCATGGCTCCCGGGACGCGCATTTTGATGTTGCACTGGGGGCAAGCGATTGGGGCCATGGGTTTGACATCGCCGGGTTTGAAATCGTGCCCGCAGGTGGCGCAGGTGATTACTTCAACGGCGTCGACGGTGATGTTTTCGGCGGGGTTTTTGGGCATTTTATTCCCCGTGGAAAGGGTTTGAGATTACGCAATTGAGCGATTGAAGGCCTGTTGTCGTCTGGATTGGGTTTTCTTTTTCTGGTTTTCCTCTTCGAGCTGTTTGTTGCGTTGCTTTTCGGCTTCATCCTCGGAAATTTCGCGTGTTCCGATTTCGGGTGTAAAGAACATAGCGATGACGAGTCCGACGATGCCGAGGAGGACGATGATTCCGATGACGATGCCCATCATGTCGTTGTTTTTTCTTCTTCGTCTTCTGGGTCTTTGGTCGTAGTCATCGTAGTCGCGGTCTCTTCCGGAGGAGGATCTTCTTGATCCGCCGCGAGGTCTGGGTGGTCCGCCGTAGTCTCCCGGGTGCATGGGTTCGTTGAATTGTTGGGGTTGTGGTTCGGTCGCCAAGGCGTACTCTCCTTCCATGGCCTGGTAAAGAGCTTCGTAGAGTGAATCGTAATCCTGGTATCGGTTTTCGGGTTTTCTTGCGAGCATGGCGGCGACGATATCGACGGTTTGGCCGTTGAGATCGTGCCGCAGTGTGTCGAGTCTGGGGGGATCTTCGCGGAGTCTGGCGACGACGGCTTCTCTCTTGTCATCGCGTGCGAAGGGTGGTTGTCCGGCGAGTAGGTGAAAGAGGATGGCACCGACGCTGTACATGTCGGAGAGTGGTGTGACGGCGAGTGCGCGGATGAGTTCGGGTGAGACGTATTTGGTGGCGGACCAGACCTTTCCGGCTTCGGCGTGTTTGGATGCGATGAGGCCGATGCCGAGGTCGCGAAGTTTTACGGAGCCGTCTGATGCGATGACAATGTTTTGTGTGTTGACGTCGCCGTGTACGACGCCTGCGGAGTAGCCTGCGCTGAGGGCTGTGATGACGTTGAGGATGATGGTGATGGCGTAGCGTTCATCGAGCTGACCCTGTTCGAGGATGAGTTCTTCTAGGGTCTGGCCTTCGAGGCGTTCGGTGACGAGTATGGGTTGGTCTTTTTCGGTTCCAATGGAGAGGAGCTGGGCGATATTGGGGTGGTTGAGTTGTGCGAGCGCTCGGGCCTGCTGGATGAATGCTGCGAAGAGTTCCTTTTCCTGGGGATCGTGTCGTAGGACCTGGACGACGACGCTGCGTTGGAGCTTGGTGTCTTCGCCTTCGAAGACCCATGCCCATGCGCTTTTTTTGAGGAGTTTGGTGAGTTTGAACTGGCCGAGGACGGCGGGGATGGTGAAGGTGTGCTGGCAGGCGACGCAGGTGGTTTTGGATAAGGGGGCGAGGTCATTGACTTCGAGCATGCGGAGGCATTTGGGGCACGGCGTTTTGGCGACGCGGTCGATTTTGATACTGATTGCGGAGGTATCTGGCATGGGCGGCAAAACTCCGTGTATGCCTTTTGGGTTGATCGTGGGGGCGTCGCGGTTCAGATACTGACGCGTCACGGTAGGGTGTGTTCATTTTATGCGGAAACGGGGGTGGATTGTAATTGAAAGGGGTTTGTTGTGACGTGAAAGCATGAAAAAACCGACCCTGTCGTGTTGAGAGGGCCGGTGGGGGTTTGACTCATGGTATTCGTTGGTGGCGTTTATGCCACGGAGCTGAGCGACCAGGGTTTTCTTGCAGGCTGTGACATGAGGTGCTTATAGGCTTCATGGTCGCCGATGATTTTCTCGTTCTTGGGATCCCATTTGATTTTGCGACCGAGGGCACTGGAGACGTAGCCGAGGTGGCCGGGGGTGATGGAGCGGTGGCCAATTTCAGCGGTGCAGATGCAGGGTTTGCGTGATTTGATTGAGTCGATGAAGTTGCGGTGGTGTTCGCGCGAGTAGTAGGCTTTCTTGGGGCCGCGATTGAATTTGCTCTTTGTCCATTCCTTTTCACTGGCGTGGAACTTTCCGCGGTCGACGAACACCCATCCATCTTCGCCGATCCACTTGGTACCCATGCGGTTTCGGTTTGAGATGGTGGAGGTTACGCCGTTGGCATATTTGCAGTGGATCATGTAGTCATAGGGCGCATCGTGGCATGAGGTAACTTTGGGGTAATTGAATTCCTTGGCTTCGACTTCGACGGGGCCGCTGTCGTCCATTCCCATGCCCCAGTGTGCGATGTCGTTGTGGTGTCCGATCCAGTCCATGAGCTGGCCGCCGCCGTAGTTGAGGTTCCAGCGCCAGTGGAAGTGGAGTCGTTGTGACATGTAGGGTAGTTTCTTTGAGGGTCCGCACCAGAAGTTGTAGTCGAGGTGTGCGGGTGGGTTTTCGACTTTGCCTGCCGGGGGATTTTTGTTTCCTCTGGGGAGGCCGACCTCGACGTGCTTGAGTTTGCCGATATGGCCGTTGATGACGAGTTCGACGCCGTGGCGGAAGTTGAATGAGGAGCGTTGCTGTGAGCCGACCTGGAAGACTCTTTTGTATTTGGCGGCGGTTTTGTAGACGGCCTGGCCTTCGGCGAATGTGTGGGTGATGGGTTTCTGGCAGTAGACATCCTTGCCGTTTTTGAGAGCGTAAATGGTGTTGAGTGCGTGCCAGTGGTCGGGTGTTGCGACGAGGACGGCGTCGATATCTTTTCGGGCGGTGAGTTCGCGGAAGTCGTTGTACTGTTTGCAGTCTTTGTTCTTGTATCGTTTGTTGACCTGATCTGCGCCTCGTTTTCGGTTGTTGGCATCGACATCGCAGACGGCGACGACCTGGACCTCTTTCATGCCGAGGAATGCGCCGGTATTGCCGCGGCCCATGCCTCCAACGCCGATGGATCCGAGGACGATGCGATTGGAGGGCGCTTCTGCGCCATCTTTACCGAGAGCGGATGATGGGATGACGATGGGGGCCGCGAGAGCGGATGCCGCGGCTGCCTGCGTGAAACGGCGGCGTGAGATTTGGTTGCTTTTCTGTTTTTCCATGTTGTGTGCCTTTCCAAAGGGTCAGGTAAAGGGAATTTAGTGTGAAGGGCAATTTTACCAGATGTAGAACGGGGATGGAGGTAAAAGGTTTATTTTTTGGGTAGCCGGAGGATGGTGACCCAGGCGGGGCTTTTCCCGACGTTGTAGGTGGCGAAATGGGTGAGGGAGCCGTCGGTCTGGTTGATGGTGTATGCGGCGAGTTTTCCGGAGCGTTGTCCGGCGGCGTATAGGAATCTTCCGGTGGGGTCGATGTCGAACTCGCGTGGGATTTTTTCGGTGGGGTATCGGTTGATGAAGGTGATGCGGCCTGTTTTGGGGTTGACTGCGTATGCGGCGAGGGAATCGTGGCCGCGGTTGGTGGCGTAGAGGAATTTGCCGTTGGGGGTGATGTGAATGTCGGCGGTGGTGTTGCGTGTTGTGAAGTCGGGCGGAAGTGTGGGGAGGTTTTGGACGAGTTTGAGCGTGCCTTTGGATTGGTCGAGTGTGGCGACGGAGACGGATGAGCCAATTTCGTTGATGAAGTAGACGACGGGGAGTGAGGGGTGGAAGGTGAAGTGGCGTGGGCCTTCGCCTTTGGGTGTGGTGATTTTTTTGGGTTTGTTGTAGGTGAGAATGCCCTGGGCGGCGTTCCATTTGAACTGGTGGATGGTGTCGGCGCCGGTGTTGGGGACGAAGGCGAATTGGGCGGAGGGGTCGAGCATAATGGAGTGGGGTTTGTCGTCCATTTCGAAGACCTGGGTGGCGCCTTCGAGGACGTGGCCCTGTTTGTTGATGGTGTAGACGGCGGCCTTGTCGGCGGCGTAGTAGGCTGTGATGAGGCTATTGCCGGAGGGGGTAGCAAGGATGTATACGGGGTTGGAGACGGCCGGTGTGACGGCGACCTTTGTGAGCTTACCTGTGTCGTGATTGATTTTGAGAGTTGCGATGGATTTGGTGGAGCGGAGGGCGGCGTAGAGGTGTTTTTGGTCGGGCGCGATGGAGAGTGAGCCGGGCGAGCCGGGGAGGGTGATAGAGGAAGCGGGTGTGAGTTTGCCGTTTTTGATGTTGAGTTTGTATGTGGCGATGCGTTTGTCTCCGCCTGCGGAGACGTAGAGGTAGTAGGTGTCATCGAGCATCTTGGCGGGGTTGAAGACGGTGGGTTGGGTCTTGTGTGAGGATGAGCAGGCGGTGAGGAGTGAGAGGGTGGTTATGGCCAGGACGGTGAGTTTGAAGGCGTGGTTTAGCATGGGGTGTCTCTTTGTCTGGATGGATGGATTAGAAAAACGCTGCGAGGGTTGAGGTCGCAGCGTTGTGATTTTAGCAGGTTGGATGTAAGGAGGGGTTAGGCTTTGTCGCGGATGTTGACCCATGTATGGACATGGGGTGAGCCGCGGAAGTACCAGACCATGGATGGTCCTTCAATTTGCCAGACATCCCAGACGCCATCCTTGCCGATGTCGCGGTTCTTGAAGAATGCCATGTGGCATTTGTCGATGCCGCCTGCCTTTTCGATGAGTTTGATGGCTTCATCGGCATCTTTCTTGCGGAATGGCATGAGGAGGTCGGCGAGGGTTTTGGTGACGAGTTTTTTCTGATCTTTGGAGAGATCGCTGACGGGTATGCCTTCGAGGCCCTTGGTTGTGCCTTTGAGTTTGACGGTCTTGGTTCCGGATTCGCCGCGGTCGCGTGGACGGAGTGCGATTTTCTGTTGTTTTCCGCTGAGTGCGGCGTAGACCTTGTTGGCGGATTCGGCCTGGAACCAGTAGACGTTGCCTTCGTGTTTGGGGCCTTCGTTGAATGATTTGGATGCGTGGCCGTAGAAGATGGGGCCACCGAAAGCGGCGCCTTCGACGGAATCGCCATCGCATCGTCGCGTGGTGTGTCGTCCGGTAAAGACGAATTCAAATTTGGATTTTTCTTTGGAGCCTGCTTTGGCGGGTTTGCCGAACATGGCGACGGCCGAGGTGCCGAAGTCCCGATTGTCTTCCATGAACTGTCGGTAGACTTCCGAGGCGTATTGCTCGGAGTGTATGGACATGAAGATCTGTTTAACGAGATCCTGCTGATCGGCGTTGAGGATTTGCTTGATGCGCGGTTTGACGATGTGCCAGTTGTTTTCGACGCGTGATCGGAGCGGGTGGTTGAAATCGAAACAGAGTTTCCTGCGTTGTTCTTCGTTGAATGAGTAGTAGAGTTGCTGGCAGAGCGTCTCGCCGGCCTTTTTGGGGTATTTGGGGGCGGCGGTGACGATGGGGCTGTCGAGGGCGGACCATGCTCCGATGCCCGCTGCGGAGGCGGCGACGCCTGCGGCGGTGGTTTTGACGAATCGGCGTCGTGAGAGGTCGGGCTTGCCATCCGGGCCATTTTGGGGATTTTGTGGTTGGTGCTGCATTTTGAGATATCTCCGTCAACGTGATTCATAAAGCATAACGGAAGTTGGGGGAGTTGTAATGCTGAAATGGTGGAAACAGGAGGGAAAATTTGGGATGGGTTAGGAGAGGTTTGGCCTTGTATCAAGGGATGAGGCAGGGAAATGGCGGATGTGGATCGTGGTATACTTGGGAATTGATGAATGTGAGGTGTGTGATGAAGCGATGGATGTGTTTGATTGTGGTGGTGGCGTTGGGTGGGGGTGAAGCTTCGGGTGCGGTCAAGGGAAAGATTCGGGAGGTGGATGTCCTGTTTATTGGGAACAGTTATACCTATGGGAACAACCTTCCGGCGGTGTTGAGGCGGTTTGCGCAGGCGGCGAGACCACGGGTGAGGATGGAGTTGGGGCGGTCGTTGAAGGGGGGGTATACGTTGGAGAAGCAATTTGACGAGGGGATATATTTGAAGGAGATCGAGGTTCATCGGAAGAAGGTTCGGCGGACGGAATTTGAGTATGGGTTGTTGCAGGAGCAGAGCCAGATGCCGTTTTTGGGGCCGGGTCGAATGCATATGTATGCACGAAAGATTGCAGGGCAGTTGAAGGGTAAGGGTGTGAAGGTTGCGTTTTTTATGACGTGGGCACGGCAGCACCAGCCGGAGAAGATGAAGTTGATTGCGGAGGCTTATACGAAGATTGGGAAGGAGTTGGGCGCTCCGGTGGCGCCGGTGGGGTTGGCATGGGAGGCGGCGATGAAGGCGAATGGGAAACTGGTGTTGCATACGAAGGATAAATCACATCCGAACCAGTTGGGGACGTACCTGGCGGCGTGCGTGATTTACCAGACGCTGGTGGGTGGGGATGTGCGGAAGTTGATGACGAATGGGGGGTTGAAGCAGGTTAATTTGAAGCGTGCGAAGTTTTTGCAAAAGATCGCGTATGAGACGGTGACGGCGTACCAGAAGGCGTATCCCCTGAAGAAGAAGGAGGGAGTTAAGGATGAGAAGTGAAATGCGATGGATGTTGGTATGGGTGGCGGTGATGTTGACGGGCGGTGGGGTTTGGGGGGCGGATGGAAAGAAGGGGAAGCCGAATGTTTTGTTCATTGCGGTGGATGATTTGAATGACTGGATTGGTGTATTGGGTGGTCACCCGCAGACGTTGACACCGAACATTGATCGGTTGGCGAAGCGTGGTGTGATTTTTACGAATGCGCATTGTGCGGCGCCTGCGTGTAATCCATCGAGGGCGGCGTTGATGACGGGTGTTCCGCCGTATCGGTCGGGTGTCTATTTGAATCCTCAGCCGTGGCGTGCGGCGATGCCGAAGGCGGTGACGATCCCGCAGCATTTTCGGGCGCATGGTTATAAGGCGATCGGGTCGGGGAAGATTTATCATGGGGCGTATCCGGATGCGGCATCGTGGAATCGTTATTTTCCATCGTTGAAGCGTCAGTCGCCGGGGGGGTATGCGGTGAAGAAGAAGAAACCGTTTAACGGGATTGCGAGGACGAGGCATTTTGACTGGGGGCCTACGGAGGCGAAGACGGAGGAGATGTCGGATGCGAAGGTTGCGGAGTGGGTGGTGAATGAGCTGGGGAAGGATCATAAGAAGCCGTTCTTTTTGGCTTGCGGGATTTATCGTCCGCACTTGCCGTGGTATGCGCCGAAGGCATATTTTGACAAGTTTCCTTTGAGTTCGATTCGGTTGCCGAAGGTTTTGAAGGGGGATTTGGGTGATGTGCCGGCGGCGGGTCGGAAGATGGCGAAGCCGGGTGGGGATCATGCAAAGGTGGTGAAGCATGGGCAGTGGAAGCGTGCGGTGCAGGGGTACCTGGCGTCGATCCATTTTGCGGACGCGATGGTGGGGCGTGTGTTGAAGGCGTTGGAGGGGAGTAAGTATGCGGAGAATACGATTGTGGTTTTGTGGACGGATCACGGTTGGCATTTGGGAGAGAAGGAGCATTGGCGTAAGTTTGCGTTGTGGGAGCGTGCGACGAAGACGCCGATGGTGTGGGTTGTGCCGAAGGGTTTGTCGGCGGCGTTGAAGGGTGGGACGGTGGTGGGTGGGAAGTGTGGGGAGGCGGTGAGTTTGATGGATATTTATCCGACACTGATTGAGTTGTGTGGGTTGAAGAAGCGGGGGAATATTGCGGGGGAATCGTTGGTGGGGTTGTTGGGGGAGCCTACTAAGCGGACGGATCGCGTGGCGATAACGACGCACGGGAAGGGGAATCATGCGGTGCGGGATCGTCGGTATCGGTATATTCGGTATGCGGGCGGTGGGAGTGAGCTTTATGATTTGGATAAGGATCCGAATGAGTGGGTGAATTTGTCGGGGAAGAAGGGGTATGGTGAGATTGAGAAGCGGTTGAGGGGGAGGTTGCCGAAGGCGGAGGCGGAGAATGCGGCGTTTGATCGTGGGAAGAACAGGAATAAGAGTAAGAGGAAGGGGAGTGGGAATGGGAAGAAGAAAGGTGGAGTTAAGTAGAGGTAGGGAGATTGATGGGTAGGGGGTATTGTTTATTTTTTCTTATCGGCGAGGAGGAGTGTGATGACGATGAGTTGGCCGAGGATTGCACCGGCGATCCAGTTGAGGAAGGCGTTGCCGGAGCCGAGGTATGCGAACGCGAAGATGGTGCATCCGACGGTGAGCATCTGGATGACGGCGGCGACCGTTTTGAAGATGGAGAAGTCATCGAATTCGGCGCGTTGAGATCGGAGTTCGCGGTGGATTTGTTCGAGAAGGTCGGTGACTTGAGTGTCTGAAATGGTTTGGGGGGGTATTGAGGTGGAATCGGATTGGGATTCTGCGGGTGCGGCGATGGATTGTTTTGCAGCGCGGGCTTGTTTGTAGCGATCGAGTTTGGTGATGTGGCGAGGTTGGGTGTCATCGGTTGAGGGATCGGCTGGAGATTGGGTTGGGTTGGAGGTTTTTTTGGTTTTGGGTGATTCGGTGGTGGTTTCGGTGACGACGTTTGAGGCGGTGGTGATGGAGACTTTGGGATCGGGTTGTTGGGCGGGCCTTTGTGGTTTGGTTTCTTCGGTCGCAGTCGATTCGGGAGGGGCCGAGGATTCGACTTTGGGGTTTTTTGTTTTTGTTTCGGTTTCAGGTTCTGTTTCGGGTTCGATGATGTCGGGCGTGGGCGCTTGGGTGACGGTGGCTTCGAGGTCGGCGGCGAGCTGGGCGTGGGTGACTTCGAACTCTGTGTCCTTATCCGAGGGTGTATCGGTTTGGGTTGAGGTGTCCTTGTCGCGTCGCAGGGGTGTGAGGAGAGAGCGGAGGCCTCGTTTTTGTTTGGGGGGTTCGGGTGTGGATTCCTCTTCGGGCTCGACCATCCAGGGGGGAAAGGGGTTTTTGGATTGTGCGGCGCCTGCGGGGACGGGTTTGGGGGATTGGGTCTTAATTTCGACTTTTTTTGCCCGAGCTCTTGTCGGGCGTGCGGGCTTTTTTGCTTTTCGCTCGGGGTAGGGACGTTGGGCGATGTAGCGGACGGCATCGGCGAGTGTGCGGGCGACGGCGTTGGGTTCGGCGGTGGCGTCTGCGAGGAGGACGCCGGCGTCTTTGGGGTCAGCGAGGAAGATGGTGCGTGTTCCGGCGGCTGCGCCGGCTTCGATGTCGCGGGCTTGGTCGCCGATGGTCCAGCAGAGGTGGAGGTCGAGTCGCATGTCTTCGGCGGCCTGAAGGATCATGCCGGGTGCGGGTTTTCTCCAGGAGTGTTCTCGTTTGTAAGCTTCGACCATGCCTTCGGGGTGGAAGGGGCAGTAGTAGAAGCGGTCGATGGTGGCTCCGGCATCGGCTTTGATGAGTTCGGCGATGCGATGGTTGACGGCGTCGACATCCGCTTCGCCGTATTTCCCGCGAGCGACGCCGCCCTGGTTTGAGATGACGATGATTTTGTAGCCGAGGCCTCGGAGGGATGCGATTGCGCTTGCAACGCCCTTAATGAGGATGACGCCATCGGGGTCGCCGAGGTCCCCATCGTTGTGGATGAGGGTGTCATCTCTATCAAGGAAAATGGCGCGGTTCATGCGGCGTCTCCATGCACGCACATCCGTTCAGCCCGATGAATGGGGGTTGGGGCGGCGTGATTGGGTCGGATTGGTGCCGGGTCGATGTTACTGTTATCGACCGTGGTTGGGTGATGATACGAAAAAAAAGTGGTTTTGGCGCGTTGTGGGGGGTGATTGAACACGGCGGGATGGGGGGGGATGTGTTTTTTATGACAGGATATGCGCAGGTGATGCACAATGGAGAGTATTCGGAGGTGGGGTGAGGGTGTGGGTTTTATTTTCGGAGGTAGAGCCAGACGGAGCCGTGTTGGGCGTATTGGGAGATTTTGAATTGTATGAGGTTTTGGTAGGCGGCTTTTGCTTCGAGTGTGGCGGTGTGGAGTTGTTGCTGGAGTTGGAGTTTGTGGGCGTGTTGGT
>JANQQT010000185.1 GCA_028284925.1 Phycisphaeraceae bacterium
AAGTTGTTGGGGTTGTTGGGGGCGGGTGTGATATTGGCGGGTGCTGCGGTGATGGTCGAAATACGAGGGGTTTCGGGTGATCTTGTACCAATTTTTGCGTTTCGTTGGACGCCGACGGCGGAGGAGCGTGTTGGGGCGTTGCCGGAAGATACAAATTCGACCTTGCAAGAGGGGGTGCTTGAAGGGGCGGGCGATTGGCTGGGATTTTTGGGGGCGGGACGGTATCCGGTGGTGAAAGGTATGGGATTCAGCCTTGATTGGGATGAGGAGGGCCCGCGTGAGGTGTGGCGCATCAAGGTTGGGCCGGGTTGGGCGGGGTTTGCGGTAAAGGGTGGGCGGGCGGTGACGCAGGAGCAGCGCGAGGAGTTTGAGGCGGTGGTGTGTTATGAGCTGGCGACGGGGCGTCTATTGTGGAGTCATAAGGACAAGGCGCGGTATGACAGGCTTGCTGCGGGTGTGCCAGCGGAGATTGCGGGTATTGGTCCTCGCGCGACTCCGATGATTGATGGGGAGAGGGTATATACCAATGGCGCGACGGGGATTTTGAATTGCCTGGATTTGAAGACGGGGAAGTTGATTTGGCAGAGGAATTATGTGAAGGAGGATGGCGGGGCGGCGAAGAAATGGGGGAATGCGGGGTCGCCTCTGGTGGTGGATGATATCGTCGTGATGAATGTGGGGAATGGGGAGGGGGGAAAGAGCTTGGTTGCGTATGGGAAGAATGACGGGAAGCTGATCTGGGGGGCGGGGAAGGATGAGACCAGTTATAGTTCGCCAATGGTGGCAAAGGTGGCGGGTGTCCGGCAGATTCTCATGTTTAATTTGACGAGTGTAACGGGGCATGATGTGAAGACGGGGAGAGTTTTGTGGCGTGTGGGTTGGCGTGAGCGGAAGCTGACGCCGCGTGTGGCGCAGCCGTTGGTATTGAGTAGGGACAGGTTGTTTTTCAGTAGCGGGTATGGTGCGGGATGTGCGATGGTTCGGATCGAGAAGGATAAGGATGGTGGACTGAAGGCGGAGGAGATTTATGTGAACCGGGGGTTTCGAGCGAAGTTCAGCAATTTCGTTGAGAAGGATGGTTACTTGTATGGTCTGGACGACGGGGTGATGTGTTGTTTTGATTTGGCGAAGGGAGAGCGCGTGTGGCGAGAGGGGAGGTTTGGGCATGGGCAATTGGTGTTGGTGGGCGAGGTGATGCTGGTATTGACCGAGTGGGGGCTGGTGAAGGCGGTGAAGGCTACTGCTGAGGGATTTGAAGTGGTCGGGGCATTCGAGGCGTTTGACGGCAAGGCGTGGAACTCGCCAACGCTTGCGGGCAGATATTTGCTGTTGAGGAATGATCAGGAGGCGGTGCTGTATGATTTGAAGGGCGGAAAATGAGGTAAAAACAGTGTTTTTCGGGAGATTCGAACCAGAGAAAATACGAAAAAATTCTTTACAAAGCGGGGTGTTTTCTGGTATATTTGTAGCCAGTACGGAAGGAAAGGAACCGGAAAAAGACAGTGTGCAGTTGAGTTCTTTGGCTGCTTCGATCAGTTCAGTAGGGTACAGGTTCCTTTTAGACAATATGTTGAATGGTGAGAAAGGCTGAAAAGGCTGTCAGTCTTTTGAACATGCGCCCCATGCTTGTCGCTTGGCATGGAGAAGGAAACTGATAAAGGAGACCAAAAATGGCGCGAAGACTAATTTTGATGTGCGCGTTGGTTGCGCTCGGGACGGCTGAATTTGCGGAGGGGGCGGTTGCGACGTCGCTACGTGCGTTGCCGAATCTTGAGTCGATTCGATTCACGGAGCGGACGACGGTTTTGTTCGTTCACAATTTTGATGTTGAGGACGCTGCTCTGAAGACACGTATCGTGGATTTGGGTGAGACTGCGAATGACTTCACAGGAACGGAGATTGAATTCTACGATGTGTTTTATAGTGATGAGGACGGGAACCCTGATGAGGATGGTTTCTTCCTATCGGTGGAGGCAATTTATGCACCGGGACTTGGGGGACTCAATATCGCAGATGTTTCGCTGATCTTTGAAAATGCGTTTGAACAGACGGCAGAAGCGGTCGCGAGTTTTCATCAGGCCGGTGTAGGCGCCTTACCGACCTCAATAGGACGTGCGTTTGACGGCAATGTCAATACGCACACATCGATGGGTACGTCAAGCGATCAGGCTAATCGCTTGCGATTGACGTTTGATTTTGGTGTTGAAGCACCGGCTCAGCCGATACCCGAGCCAAGCGTTATTGGCATTGTTGGACTTAGCGGTTTGGCGTTGGTTCGTCGTCGCCATGCTGTGTGAGAGATCGATCGATTGAACCAGATCAGTGTAAGTCTTTTCGAATAGTTAAGTGAACTGCGTCTTGCGCGCGGTCATTCGTTCAATTGTGCCGGTAATGGCGCGTCCCGCGACGAATAGATTCATCGGCCTGGCCCCCACGCTACGATGTCTCGTCGAAGGTGACCCGTTACCGGCACTTTTTTTAAATTGGATCAAAGAGAGGGAAGTGTGTTGTGTATGATGATCGAATGATACGCAATTTGTTGCAGTCAGTAGTCTTGGTTTGGTGTTTACTGATGGGTGGTGGTTGTTCCACAACGCCTGAGGATCGTATTGCGGAGCGGCCGGAATTGTTTGCGGGGTATTCTATGGATATTCAAGAGAAGATTCGGCATGGTGTGGTGTCGGTGGGCTTTGACAAGGACATGGTGTGGATGGCGTTGGGTAAGGCGCATCGGATTCAGACGCGTCGAGAGGCTGCGGGTCTGACGAGTGAGGTATGGTCGTATCTGGGTACGTATTATTTGTCGATGGATTCCCATCATGGTGGATTATGGTATTACCCGAGGCACGGCAGGCGATACGGTCCTGCGTATTACTATGGACCTCATTTTCATCGGATGAGGCATGAGTATGAGAGATTGAGGTTGACGTTTCAGAAGGGGAAGGTTGCAGTGATTGAGGAAGATCTGCGTTAGTTGATTCGGGCAGAAGTGGGTAGGCTTAATTGGGATGTGAAGTGTTGGGAGGGGTAGCGTCTTTTTTGATGGGAATGAGTGTCCAGCCGGGAGATCGTTTACTTTTCCGAGTCATGTCGATTCGCGTGGGGAGGAGTTTTAGCCTGGCTTTGTCGGCGGTCTGAATCATTTTTTCGGTGAGAGGTCCGATGTAGAAAGCCGTTCGAGAGGCGGGCGTTGTTTTCCACTGAATGGGATTGTAGAGATCGACGGGTTCTATTTTCCGGTTGGCGAGGCAGGCGATGACTTCGCGATCACGTGTGTCGGCGATGATGAGGTCGCCGGGTTTGGTGAGTTGATTGAGGGTCCGTGCGAAGGCTTCTATCTTGTGGTAGTGGCCTTTTTCATAGTGTTGAAGGAATGGGGTGCGATGCTGCTCGATGATGGTGGAGGCGATGCGCGTGCCGTTGGCTGCAAGGTAGATGAATAGGAGGGATGCCATGACTCGACCGGCATGTCCGGGAGGTAGTTTTCTGTTCACGTAGAAGAGTACATTTACCCACGCGATGGCTAGAAATGGGGTGAGGGGAATGAGGTAGCGCGTGGTGATGATAAAGGCGAGCATTTGCAGGAGGAAGACGGAGAAGAGGATGGCCCAGAGGGGTTGGCTTTTGGCGAGTAACAGACAGCTGTAGATGACAAGGAGAGAGAGGGGTATTCCCCAGAGTTTGAGGTCGAGGCCGATGGTTGCTTCCGGGATGGCTTCACCGACAAGTCGTGGGAGGTTTTGAGATGTCAGGCGATCCAGTGTTTGAGGTATTGACTGGGACCAGTTTTTCAGGAACAGCTTCTCATCGGGATGGAGTTCGGTGAGGTTTCCAATCCAAAACAGGCGAAAGGAGATGAATGCCATGATGCCGATCGTAGCGAGGATGGCGGCGGGTTTACGGTTCGGGCCTTTGATGATGCGCCAGACGACGAGGATGGCGATAGCGGCGATAACATCGAGGACGACGGTTCGGAATGAAGCCATGATGGCGAGGGAGGCGAAGGTGAGTGCTGTGATGCAAACCTTTCGCTTGATACTCTGCGCCCTGGTGAAGAGTTCCCAAGAGAAGAGGAAGAGGGTGAATCCTAATGCGAAGGGGGTGTCGGTGAGGATGTGGAAGGAATAGCGATAAAAATTCCAGTTGAGGGCGATGAGGATGGTGATTAGGACGGCGGTGGGACGAGAGAAGTGGATGCATAGCCAGAGATATGCGAGAGTGATGGTTAGCAGGGCCAGGGAGAAAATAAGTATGTGGGGCGGGAGGAGGTTTTCCGTGCCGAATGACTGAAACGACATGATGAGTAATTTGGTGAGTGCGGGGCTGTTGTCGGGCGGCTGGGAGTCGATTGGCGAATCGGTCTTGCCTGTTTGGGTAATGTGCCGGGCATAGGCGACTTCGAAGGCGGAATCGGGTGAAATTCGCCAGTTGCCGGAGAATCCGGCTAGATAAATGCAGAAAATGAGTGCGAATAGGTAAAAACGATAACGATCAAGGATAGGTAGAAGTCTATCAATGGCTCGCGGGGATAAATTCGAGGTGCTGGTCATCAAGGTGGGGGCGTTTGGTGGCATCATGGTGGTGTTGGATTTGATTGTATCGCGAAGATGCCATCGGTGTGCGGTGATCGGGCAACATTTGACGAATAAGTTCGTATGCTGTAAAAAGGAACCTATGCAAACGAGTTGTATGATTTACCGAAAACATGATCGCGTGGCTTATGGAGATCTGGGATTGCGTTTGGTTTGTCGTTATTGGGGAAAAATTGGCAGAAACCGGTTGTTTTTGCCGTTGATGGTTGAGGAGGAGGCCATTCGGTTTGATCGGTTTGCCGATAACATCTAGGCTATTGGCCTTATCAGGGGCGTCTGCGACCCGGATGTCGCGGTGTGAGGCCAATTTCAGGGGATTTTCAATTGGGAGTAGGCAGTATGTTAGGAATTGCGGTATGTGGCACGGGTAATTGGGGTAAGAATCTGGTCCGTAACTTTGCCTCGCAAGCTGACGCGAGGTTGAAGTATGTGTGCGATCTGGATGAGCATGTGCGCCAGACGATGGCAAGGTTGTATTCGGATTCGGTGGTGACGGATTCGTTTGAACGGGCGTTGGCTGATCCTGAAGTGGATGCTGTGGCGATTGCCGCGGATGCTCCGCATCACTATCGACTTGGCAAGATGGCATTGGAGGCGGGGAAGCATGCGTTTGTTGAGAAACCGTTGACGTTGTGTGCGTCGGATTCGGAAGAATTGATTCAAATCGCGGAGCGAAAGAAATTGACGCTTATGGTGGGGCATCTGCTGGAGTATCATCCTGCGGTCAACTACATGAAGGACATGGTGACGAAGGGTGAAATCAATCCTCATTATGCGTATTTTCAGCGGGTTAATCTGGGGATCGTGCGTCGGGCGGAGAATGCGTGGTGGAGTTTGGCGCCGCACGACATTTCGGTGGCGTGTTATCTGTTTGATGCGGAGCCTGTTCGTGTGACGGCCTCGGGACAGAGTTATTTGCAGCCTGGTATTGAGGATGTTGTGTTTGCATCGTTGACGTTTGGGGACGGTCGGATGGCGCATATTCATGTGAGTTGGCTTGATCCTCATAAGATGCGGAAGGTGACGCTGGTGGGGGCGAAGAAGATGGTGGTGTTTGACGATATGTCGGCGGCGGAGAAGGTTCGGATTTATGACAAGGGGGCTGATGTGAAGCATGATGTAGACAATTATGCGGATGCGATCACGATGCGGACGGGTGATATTCTGATACCGAAGGTGCAGGGGGGTGAGCCTTTGGGGATGGAGTGCAAGCATTTTATTGATTCGATCCTGAATTCCACTACGCCTCGGAGTGATGGCCATGACGGGTTGCGGGTGGTACGGGCACTGGAAGCGGGGAGTCGTTCGTTAGCACTGGGAGGCGTGCCGATTGATCTGGTGACGTGTGAACCTGTTGACACGACGGAGCAGCCGGTTCTGGTTCCGACGATTTCGTCGGGTGAGGCAGTGGTTCGTTCGGGCAAGGCTTAGAGTTGTCTGGTGTGGTATATTCTGCGTCGAGGCGACGGAGTTGGTGATGGATGGCCGAATGAGCTTGTGCGAATGAAATCGGTGAGAGTATTAACAATTGTTGGAGCGAGGCCGCAGTTTATTAAGGCGGCAGCGGTGAGTCGTGCGGTGGAGAGATTCAATGCGGGTTCGAATGGTGTGAAGATAGATGAATCGATTGTGCATACGGGTCAGCATTATGATGAGAATATGTCAAAGGTGTTTTTCGACGAGCTTGAGATTCCGCGTCCGAAGGTGAATCTGGAAGTGGGATCTGGAGGGCATGGGGCTCAAACGGGGGCGATGCTTGAGAAGATTGAGCAGGTATTACTTGAGGGGGAGTTTGATTGGGTACTGATTTACGGGGATACGAATTCGACTTTGGCGGGAGCGCTGGCAGCGGCGAAGTTGCATGTGCCGATTGCACACATAGAGGCGGGGTTGAGGAGTTTTAATCGTCGGATGCCCGAAGAGGTGAATCGGGTGTTGGCGGATACGATTTCAA
>JANQQT010000240.1 GCA_028284925.1 Phycisphaeraceae bacterium
CAAACGCCGAAAAGCATATCTCAAAACCGTCACTGACCTCGTTGTCGCCGACCTAAAAGGTCTCGTCGAAGCATGGGACCCCGATTCCTCTGACAATTACGCCGCCCAATGGAAGAAACGTGAACCCGCCGATGCCCTCACCGACATGCTCACCGGAGCCGCTACCCTCGCCGCCTTCGAACTCGCCTCGGAACGCATCGCCGTCGCACTCGATGCCAACGACCAGGAACACGAACACTCCTGCTTCGCCGACAACACCGTCGCAGACCTCAGAAACAACGTCCTCAGCATCATCCTCGTATACCACGGCTCGACCAATCCCGACAAGACTCACTCCAACAGCATCGCCCAACTGGCCAAAGCGACCTCCCCCACCCTCGATGCCAAAATCCGCACTGAACTTAAAAAGGCAATGGAACTCACCAACTACAAGATCACGTTTGACCAGATACTCGCCACGCCCAAAAACAGCCCCGAACGAAAACAAACCGAAGCCCTCATCAAAGCTCTGCAAACCGCCGGCAAACTCCTCGTCCAACTAGGCAGGGAACTGCGCCTAAAGGTCGTCATCGCCGCCGAGTAGCCAACGCTACGGAACACAAACGTGCCGCACCAACCCCGCAAATCCTGCCAACTCAATTCCATCGCACTCTGTCTCTCTACCCTGATCGCTACCACTGCCGTTCTTACTCAGCGCAACCTCCAAGCCGCCGGCCCCAAACCCTCCTCCAGCAAACACAACCCCGCCGCCCTCTCCGGCGGTGACACCACCGTCTTCGTCACATCTCGACACGCCTTCAGCAAATCACTCGCCAACCTCCCCATCGAAAAACTGCGAGACTTCGCGTTCGGCGACAGAATGTTCACCACCAACTGGGTCACCGCACCCGCTTCCGTCAAATCACTCGACGGACTCGGCCCACTCTTCAACCGCGTCTCATGCTCCGCATGCCACGTTCGTGATGGCCGCGGTCGCCCTCCCGTCCCCGGCGAAACCAAATTGAAGTCCATGCTCTTCCGCCTCTCCATTCCCGGAAAAGCTCCAGACGGCGGACCCAAACCCCACCCCACCTACGGCGGACAACTCCAGGACCGCGCCATCCAATCCATCCAACCCGAAGCCGCCGTCATAATCACATACACCACTATCCACGGAAAATACGCCGACGGCACAACCTACACACTTCGTAAACCAAACTACCAGTTCACCAATTTAGCATACGGCCCAATCGGCCTAAACACCCTCTACTCACCACGCGTCGCGCCACCCGTCCACGGCCTCGGCCTCCTCGAAACCGTCAGCCAAAAAGCCATCCTCGCACTCGCCGACCCCAACGACAAAAACAAAGACGGCATCTCAGGTCGTCCCAACTACGTCTGGGATGCGGTCAACAAAAAACACTCCCTCGGCCGCTTCGGCTGGAAAGCAAACCAACCCTCCCTACTTCAACAGGCCGCCGGCGCCGCCAACGGCGACATAGGCATCACCACAAACCTCTTACCTAAAGACCACGTCACCTCCACCCAGGCCCGACATATCAAATCCCCCGACGGTGGTAATCCCGAAATGTCAGATGCCCAACTCAAAAAACTCGTCTTCTACCTCCGAACCCTCGCCGTTCCTGCACAACGCAATGTCAATGATAAAACCGTCAAGCGAGGCCGCGCCCTGTTCACCTCCATCGGCTGCGCCTCCTGCCACACCCCTCAACTCAAGACCGCCAGGCATCCCTCCATCCCCCAACTCTCCAATCAGACCATTTACCCCTACACGAACCTACTCCTCCACGACATGGGCGAACAACTCGCCGACAACCGTCCCGACTACAAAGCCACAGGCCGCGAATGGCGCACCCCACCCCTCTGGGGAATCGGCCTTACCAAGACCGTCAACGGACACACTTTCTTCCTCCACGATGGCCGCGCCAGAAACCTCACCGAAGCAATCCTCTGGCATGCAGGTGAAGCCGCAAACTCCCAAAAACAGTTCGTCAACCTCCCACAACCCGACCGCCACGCCCTCATCCGCTTCCTCAACTCACTATAACCCCTGCGGCGCCTCACCCACCCTTCTTCATAGGCTGATCCCACAACCGATAAGGATCATCCAACCGCTTCATCTCCGACAACAACAGAGCCTCCAACTCCCTCCGCTTCGCCGCATACTTCGGATCATCCGCCAAATTCACCTGATGCGCCTTGGGCTTATGCCCCGTCAACCTCACCACTTCCGCAGCATGATGCTCCTTGAGTAACTCATCCGGATTCTCCTCCAGATTAAACAGTTGAGTCTCCCGAACCTTGCCATCCATCACGTCATACTTAATCAACTTCCATTTCCCCTTCTTCAACGACCGCATCCCAGGCTTCGTCCCCCCGCAATAAACGCCATACAACACCTCACGCACCACCTTCTTCTCACCCGTCAACACCGGCAGAAAACTCTTCCCCTCTACAGTCTTCGGTATCTTGATCCCCGCCATCTCACACATCGTCGGCAACAGATCCAATAAATAAACATTCCCCTCCGCTCGCCTCCCACCCTTGATCCCAGGCCCCGACACAATCATCGGAACACGCCACGTATGCTGATACAAATTCTGCTTCCCCGTCAATCCATGACGCCCCACCGACATCCCATGATCCGCCGTAAAAAAGATGTACGTATTATCCAATTCTCCCGTCTCCCTCAACACCTTCAGCACACGCCCAATCTGCCGGTCAATATTCTCAATACACGCATAATCCCGCCCCTGCTCATTACGAATCGTCGCCTCACTGCGTGATCTAAATACGCCCGAAACCCTCACCTCATCCCGCAAACCCGGATGCCCATGATGAAACGGATGCGCCGGCAGGTAGTTAATCTGCAACGGAGGCGCCTTCGGATTCACCTTCGTCGGAGGCTTCTTCGCGTTATACGCCCCATACTTCTCCAACAACACAGGCAGCCCATCCCGCACATCATGCGGATGCGAAAAGCCAAAATACATCAGGAACGGCTTCCGATCCTTCGCCTCCGCCCGCCCCTTCAAAAACGCTACCGCCTGATCACCATGCCACGCACTGCCACTCGCCGCCGTCCCACCCCGCTTCGTCGCATCCTTCCTCGTCGTAAATAACTTATTCGCCGCCTCATAACTGTTCCCACGCTTACACGTTCGAAACGTGTCATACCCCGCACGGTTAAACACTGCCGCCATCGAAAAGTGCGCAAGGTTCGCCGGCGCATGCTTCCCACCACCCCGACCTCTTCGCCCCTTCGGCAAATGCCACACCGTCCGCCCCGTCATAATCATGTGCCTGGAAGGCGTACAAACCGCCCCACTCCACGATCCCATGTGATAAGCCCCGTCAAACACCAGCCCCGACCCCGCCAACCGATCCAGATGCGGCGTCTCGCAAACCTTGTTCCCATACGCCTTCAACGTATGCGGCGCCTGGTCGTCCGTCACAATCAACAGAATATTCGGCCTCTTATCCGCCCCGGCCACCACCCCCACATACACAAAGCAAATCAGAAACAACGCAATAACATGTGTCATCTTCATCTTCAATTTCTCAGCAAGCAAAACGACCTTCCAAATCCAAAGCCGCAAGTATAACAACCTCCCGCCCCGCCGTTATCCAAAAACCGAATCCACCCGCTCTTCACCTTCTCCCTTACTCCACCTCCCCATTCCCATGAATCAGCTCCCGCAACGCTACCGCAGGATTCTCCTGCTTCATCAAATGCTCACCCACCAACACACTCCTCACACCAGCCCCCTGCAACTTCACAACATCTTCGTGCGTCCGAATCCCCGATTCACTCACCAGAATCTTCCGATCATCCACAAGATCAATCAGCCGTAACGTATGATTCAAATCCGTCGTCATCGCCGTCAAATCACGATTATTGATCCCAAGCAAACAATATCCCGCATGAGGAAATCCGATATGCGGCCGAACCCGCAATAAATTATCCATCGAATGCACCTCCACCAATGCCGTCAACTGCAACTGAGTCGCCAGGATCAGCATATCAATCAACTCTGACTCCGTCAGACACTCCGCAATCAGCAAAATCGCATCCGCCCCATACACCCGCGATTCATAAAGCTGGTATGGATCAATCATGAAATCCTTACGCAGCACCGGCAACTTCACCACCGTCTTAATCTGATCAATATAAGATAGCTTCCCCCGAAAATACTTTTCATCCGTCAGACAACTGATCGCCGCCGCCCCCGCCTCCTCATACATCTTCGCAATCTCAATCGGATCAAAATCCTCCCGAATCACCCCCGCCGATGGAGATGCCCGCTTCACCTCAGCAATAACATTAATCGTGTCCGACTTCTGCGTGACCGCTTTAAAGAAATTCCGGGGTCGCGCCGCTCGTTCCGCCAACTCCTGCAACTGCTCCGGCGGCATACGCTGCTTCGCCTCTTCGACGAATTGTTTTTTATAAGCGACGATCTCGTCGAGAATGTTTGACATAAGATTCAATCCGCAATGGGCGGTCATTTGAATTGTCGGCAGTTTAGCCCCAATCCTTCAAACCCTCCACGCACAACACTCAACCTATACCCCTCACAGGCCCTAACCACAATTGACCAACGAAGAAATCTTAATCACGATCCAGATCGCCCTCCTCGCCCTCGCCCCCGTCGCTCTCTTCATCGCATGGAAAATCGGCGTCTTCCGCGGCGAAAAATTCCTGCAAAACGCCCCTTCCCGACAAGGCAAAATCGCTTGGGAAGACCTCTTCATCGCTTGCGCGTGCTTCCTCTTCGGACAACTCATCCCTGGCGTCATCGTCGGATCAATCTACGGCTTCGATGAATCCACCAGCATACCGCTCGGCCCCAAAGGACTCCTCGGATCACTCTCCTTCCTCAGCGTCATACCACTCGTCCTTTTCATCATCATCCGCTCCCCTGACATCTTCGACCACGGCCTCAAAACCATCGGCCTAAGCCCCTCGAAACTCCACCACCAACTACTCGACGGCATCAAAGCCTTCCTCATCACCTTCCCCATCGTCTTTGGCCTCGGCGCAATCCTCCAATTCATCGTGAAACTAGCTGGCGAAGACCCCTCATCCACCTCACACGCGCTACTCCACCAAATCCGCGAAACCCCCGCCGCCTTCTTCATCACCTCCGTCTTCATCCAGGCCGTCATCACCGCCCCAATAATCGAGGAACTCTTCTTCAGAGGCATCATCCAGACCACACTCATCCAAAATCGCTACATCGGCAAACGCTGGCCCGCCATCCTCATCACCTCAATCCTCTTCACCGCCATCCACTACAACTCCGTCTACGATGCCAATACCGGTGAATTCGCTTGGCACACCTTCCCCGTCCTCTTCGTCCTCTCCATCGGCTTCGGCTGGGCCTACGAAAAAACCGGCTTCCTCTACGTCCCCATCCTCATGCACGCCCTCTTCAACATCTCACAAATCTGCCTCGTCCTCGCCTTACCCGACTGCTGATGCAACCAATAATCCCCAAAATCGATAACATAAACAAAGGCCTAACCTGAACCTCATGCATAACATTAACGTACGAATGCGTATGAAAATCCCGAACTTCGCCGCCCTAACCCTAAGCCTTGCCATCCTCCACGGCTGTGCAGGCTCCCCGCGCGTCGACAATACCCGCCTCGGCTCCGATGACCTCATCGCCATGACCAATGCCATGGTCACATCCCTCCTTAAAGATGACGACCTTCAAAACCGCACCCCCAAGAGCACACCCTGGGTCATCTCCATGGACCGTGTAATCAACAAAACCAACCACGTCCAGCCCGCCCGCGAAAATTGGGCCTTCATGGCCAGACTCCGCGCCCAACTCTCACAATCCCCCGCACTCAAACAACGCAACCTCACCTTCGTCCTCCCCGTCACCCAATCCCGAAAGTTCCGACTCAGAGGCGGCGAATCACACGGCGTCCGATCCCTCCCAACACACGGCCTCGCCGCAACATTCCACTCCATCACCAATCAAACCCGCTCCGCCCGCAGCGATGGCTACCTCTGCGAATTCCAACTCCGCAACCTCAGCAACGATCAAGTCATCTGGATTGACAAATACGAAGTAAAACGCGGCGTCATCCGTAACAAACTCGACTAATACGCGTATGAAAGATGGAATGAAAACGCCGATCACCACCACACTCCTCGCCGTATCCCTGTGTCTCACCACTCTCGGATGCGGAGGCGATCCCTCCCGCCACACAACACGCGCCGCCGTCAACGCCTACTATGCCCACGACTACCCCTCCGCACGTGACAAACTCCGCGCCCCCGCACACAACCGTGAGAGCAACGACATCGTCCTCAATAACATGCGACTCGGCCTCGCCGCTCTCGCCGATGGCGATGAGGACGAAGCAGAACGCGCCCTGCTCCGTGCATACGAATACCTCACCACAGGCAAAGTCAACGACGATGGACGCACCGCCGCCTCAACATGGATCTACGAAGGAATCAAGGTCTGGAAAGGTGAACCCTTCGAACAGGCCATGAGCTTCTACCACATCGCCGCACTCTACATGATCAAAGGTGAATGGGACAACGCCCGCGCCGCCGCCCAGAACGCCCTCTTCTCCCTACGCGATTTCAAAGGCGCCGCCAAAGGCCCACACGACATGCAATCCATCGTCGACCAAGCCATCAAACACGAAAAACTCGGCCAGGGTGATTACTTCAAAAAAGGCTACGACATCATCGCCTCCGAATTCGCCCTCGGCTACCTCATCGCCGCCACCAACGCACAACTCCTAAACAACCCCAACGAATCCAAACGACTCTTCAGCTATGTCAGAAAACTCGATCCCGCCCTCGCCCCCCTCATCGACCGACTCCAGGGAGGAAACTGGGACACCCTCCTCCTCGTCGATATGGGCACAGGCCCCCGACGCGTCGCATACGGCGAAGACAACGCCCTGTCCAAATTCATCCCCAACGGACTCAACCACGATACACCCCTCATCCACATCGCCGTCGATGGCAAACCACAACCCGATGAATCCCAACCCGCCGCCGTCGATCTTTGGCGACTCAGCCAATATCCCAAATGGTGGTCACTCGAATCCATGCGCAAATCCAAATCCCTCGTCGGCAACATCATGCTCGCCGGCGGCGCAGGAACACTCGCCTACGGTGCACGCAAAAACAACGACACAGCCACCGCAATCGGCATCGGCCTCATCCTCGCCGGCGCAGCCCTCAAGGCATCCTCCCACGCGGACACAAGACACCTCGAAGTCCTCCCACGCTGCACCTACCTTGTCCCCATCAACCTCGGCAAAGCCGACCGCGACATCACCATCACCTTTGACGGTAACACAGGTTCCAACGCAACCTGGCACGACCTCTCCGGCGGCTCACCCGGACGTCCCAAGGTCTACTACCTCCGCATGCACGATGGCCGCGGCAGAGGCATGCCCCCCTGGTCCAGAAAACACATCTACTCCGTCATCCCCAACCAGTACCGCAAAGGCGATATCCCCTGGATCATGGGCGGTAAGGACCTCACACCCCCCAACCCCACCCTCGTCAGTGCATACAAACGCTCAGGCGGCCAAAGCGCAAACCTCGCCGACCAGCTATCCACACTCTACCAGGCGGAAGGCGCCCTCGAACGCCCCGGCCCACAGGGCCGCTCAGGCCCCTCCGCATTCGAACCCGCCCTCTACCGTCACATCGCCGAAGGTGGCAGAGTCCTCTACACACCCAAGCCCGGCACGCACCTATACCAACGTCTCACCCGACTCGAACACCCCCCCTACCTCCCCCAAAGTCCAATACTCATCAAACACCTGCAACAAATACAGACCAATAACGATAACAAACCCCTCCACAGCAAAGGAGCTGTCCAATGAAAATCGCTAGAACCAACAACCCCAAATGCTGGGCATGCGTCCTCCTCGCAGCATGGATGACTCTCGCCATCTCAATCACCGGTTGTTCATCAACCCCCACCGATCCCATCGCGGCCAAATACGACTCCGCAAGATCCTACCCCAAGATCTCTCTCACCAACCCCTCCCTTTACGATGCAATCGGCGTACAACCCACCATCGAAACCAAATCGCCCGGCAACCTCATGCAACTCACCCTCCCCATCCGCGCCACTAGCCCCGAAGAATTGCACATCGAATACCGCGTCATCTGGTTCGACGCACAACAACGCCCCATCTCACCCCAAATGACCTGGGCCCCCAAACGACTTAGCCCACGCCAACCAGACCACATCGTCGCCAGCGCATCCTCAGACACCGCCGTCGATTACAACATACAATTACGTTGGTCCAGACCATAACGATCCAAAAGCAATCCGCACCCCCAACCTTCTAACCCAACAACCCACATGGAGCACACCATGAAAACCCAAATAAAAACAACCCTCACCACCCTCTTCTTCACCCTCGCAGCCATCACACTTATCGGCTGCGAATCCGCCCCTCGAAACCAGGGCGCCGCCAAAAGCTACCGCCTCGAAAGCCGCCTCCCCGGCGACGGCCCAAACCTCGGTTCCGCCGACCTCGTCAACGCCTCCGATAAAATGACCACCGTCATCGCCAACAGACTCGCCGAACTCAAACAACTCCAGGCAAACAAAATCGTCATCGTCATGGATCAGGTCGAAAACAAAACATCCGACCCCTCCGCCCGCCTCGACATCTTCCTCGCCCGAATTCGCGTACAGCTAAACAAGTCCGGCGCACGCAAAAACATGATCTTCGTCGAAACTAGACGTCAGGCCGAAGCCGTCAAACAACGCGAAGGTATCCCCCCCGCCGACTCCAAACGAACACGACCCGAATACGCGCTCAAGGCTATCTTCTACGACCTCCCACGCGGTAGAACCAACTACCATCTACTCACGTTCCAGCTCATGGACCTGCGCGATGACACGCTCGTCGTCGAAGACCAGTACGAAGTCAAACTATAACATCTCCATCAACACACCAAACACCGACTACGGTTCCCACTCGGGAGCCGTTTTCACGCGCCAATCAACCAATTAGAAATACATTGTCCAACTTCATTCAGTCGCCCCTCACACCAGACGATAAAAACTCCTACAGGGGCGGAGGGGAGAGAGTTATTCCGGGAACGCCGGGATCCTGCCACCTGAACCCGGAGTAATCCTCCGGGTTTTTTCACATCCAAACCGCCCCCAACACAACTCCAAACATTGCCCTTCCCCACAACTTGGTACGTCCCACCCACACGGTATAATCCCCATTCCCACCCCGGAAACGCTAGGCCTGCCCCAGTGACCACGCGTTCAGGGTACTTGTGCCTCCTGATACACCCCTAAACCAGTCGGAAAAACTTCCGGGGGTTAGAATATGACAACGCAGATACCAACATCCAGCAACGCCGCCAATCTCCGCTTCGCCATTGCCGTCGCCAGGTTCAACACCGATATTACCGATAACCTTCTCGCAGGCGCTCTCCAGGCCATCGAGGAAAACGGTGGGTCTACCGATAACATCGCCATCGCCCAGGTCCCCGGCAGCCTCGAACTCCCACTCGTCGCACAACGCCTCGCACAATCACAAAACTACGACGCCGTCATCGTCCTCGGCTGCGTCATTCGCGGCGAGACCGGCCACTACGATTGCGTCGTCAACGGTGTACAGCAGGGCATCACACGCGTCAATCTCGACACCAACATCCCCGTCATGTTCGGCGTCATCACCAGCGAAAACCGCGACCAGGCCGAAGCACGCTCCGACCGCTCTCGCAAGGCAAACCTCGGATACGACGCCGCCATCGGCGCCATCCAAATGGCACACCTTCTCAAACAAATCTGACCAAACCTCAATGAGCAAACAACGCCACATCCGAGAACTCGCCCTACAGGCGCTCTACCAGCTCGACGCACGCGGCCGCGATGACTTCGATCAAATCGAACAGTCCATAAAAGACGCCCCCCACGCCGACGACACCAAGGAAAAAGCCATCGAACTCGCCCATTCCGCATGGCTCGTCAAGGATGGCGCAGACCAACTCTCCAACAAATTCTCCAACGACTGGCCCGTTAACCGACAACCCATCGTCGATCGCTCCATCATCCGACTCGCCTGCTACGAAATTTCTAGCGGCCTCACCCCAGCCCCCGTCATGATCAACGAAGCCGTCGAACTCGGCAAATCCTTCGGCTCCGAAAAATCCTCCGCATTCATCAACGGCCTGCTCGACCGCATCGCCAAACAAATCGATGCCGAAGGTGACATCGTCCAACAACTCACCGACATGACCACACGCCTCCCCGATCAACCCCTCCATAGCGACCTTGCCATACCCGTCACTCAATCAGAATCACCCGCCGATCCCCCAACGCCCGAAACCGCAACCGCTTCAACTCCACCCGACATCCCAACAGTCACCGACCCAACATCCAAACCAACCCCACCCTCAAACCAGAACACAACCCCATAATCCATCAAACAAAAGAATACCAGGCTCAAAGAAATGGGACTATTCCGATCTACATTCTCCAAAATCAAAAAAGGCCTCGTCCGAACACGCGAAACCTTCGTCGGCGGACTCAAACGGCTCGTCGGTAAACGCGAACTCTCCCCCCAACTCATCGACGAAGTCGAACAGTTCCTCATTCAGGCCGACGTCGGCGTCAAGACAACCCTCAACATCATCTCCCACCTCCGAACCGCCTACCAGGAAAAAACCATCACCAAAGGCGATCAGGTCATCGACTACCTCAAGTCCTACCTCCACGATCTCTTCCCCGAAGCCGACCGCAAACTCCACTTCGCTGAATCAGGTCCGACCGTCATCCTGGTCGCCGGCATCAACGGCGCCGGCAAAACCACCTCCATCGCCAAAATGGCCAAAGCCCTCCGCGATGATGGCAAAACCGTCGCACTGGCCGCCTGCGACACCTTCCGCGCCGCCGCCGTGCAACAACTCGAAATCTGGTCCGAGCGCCTCGGCGTACAAATCATCAAAGGCAAACAGGGCGGTGACCCCTCTGCCGTCATCTGGGATGCCTGCGACGCCGCCGTAGCTCGCGACGTCGATGTCCTACTGGTAGACACCGCAGGACGCCTCCACAATCAAAAAAACCTGATGGACCAACTCGAGAAGATGCATCGCATCGCCGGAAACAAAATCCCTGGAGCTCCCCACGAAGTCATCCTCGTCCTCGACGCCACCACCGGCCAAAATGCCGTCCAGCAGGCAACCCTCTTCAAGGAATGCATTGACGTCTCAGGCCTTTTCCTCGCCAAACTCGACGGAACCGCAAAAGGCGGCGTCGTCGTCGCCATCCGCGAACAGGTCGACATCCCCGTCAAGTTCATAGGTGTAGGCGAAACTCCCGATGACGTCGAACCCTTTGAACCCCAACAATTCATCGACGCCCTCTTCTCAGACTAATACCCTACCCCTCTCTCCACCCAAAACCTCTCATCACCGCGCGCCCTACTTCTTCCGTGTCCAAGCCGGCAAGAACTGATACGCATCCAAACCCTCCTCAGCCTCAAACCCCAAACCACAACCCTCAAATAGCTCACCCAACCTCCCCTCATTATGCGCATCAAATAATTCCGTTCCCCCACCCACAAACTTCCCGCCAATAAACACCTGCGGAATCGTCTCCATCCCCGTCTCCGCATTCAGCGCCGCACGGATCTTCCCACCCCTTCCACCTTCCTGATACCT
Source organism: Phycisphaeraceae bacterium (assembly GCA_028284925.1). Taxonomy (GTDB): domain Bacteria; phylum Planctomycetota; class Phycisphaerae; order Phycisphaerales; family Zrk34; genus JANQQT01. Next base: position 11,690 of record JANQQT010000240.1, read on the forward strand.
CACCGAATCCAGATCCACCGAAAGGTACTCAATCCCATAATGCGCAAAGAAATTCCTCACCGACCAACAGAACTCACACCACTCCAACGCAAACATCACCACGGGTCGCTTCTTATCCCTCAAAATCTCCGCCATAAATTCCTTCGCCTCCTCATCAACCTCCGCCTTGGCAGGCTCCACGCTCTCCTCGTCCTCCTCATCCACATCCAGCCCAGGCGTCGAAACATCAAACCGATAGCCCGGTGTCGACTTCGATATCGCCTCCTCTTCCTCATTCATCTCCTCACCCACCGTCGCAAACAAAGGCGTCGTCAAATACCGCTCCCCCGTATCCGGCAACATACACAAGATCGTCGCCCCCTCCTCCGCGCCCCGCGCCACCTCCAACGCACCCGCAAACGTCGCCCCACCCGATGTCCCCACAAAAATACCCTCCTTTTGCGCAAGATCCTTCGAACCCTGACGCGCATCATCACCATTGATCGGAACCACCCGATCTACATGACCCGCCGAAACCGCATCCTCCGTAATCTTCGGGATAAAGTCCGGCGACCATCCCTGCATCAAATGCGGCCGAAAATTAGGATGACTCTCAACCGGCGTCCCGTCCGTATTTCGCTCTTGCTCAATACCACTCCCTAGAAGCTGCGAGTTATCCGGCTCACAAACCACCACCTTCGTCCCCGGCGACTCCTCCTTCAATACACGTGACACCCCACGCAAAGTCCCCCCAGTCCCAAAACCCGTCACCCAGTAATCCAACTCACCCTCGCCAAACGTCTCCAATATCTCCCGCGCCGTCGTCCTCGAATGAATCTCCGGATTCGCCTCATTTTCAAATTGACGCGTCAAAAACCAACCATGCGCCTCAGACAACTCGATCGCCTTACGTGTCATCCCGATCCCCTTCTCCGCCGCCGGCGTCAACACAACCTTGGCGCCAAGGAAACGCATCAACTTCCGTCGCTCCACACTGAAATTCTCCGCCATCACAATCACCAGCGGATACCCCTTCGCCGCACAAACCATCGCCAAACCGATCCCCGTATTACCACTCGTCGCCTCAACCACCGTCATCCCCGGCTTCAACTTCCCCAACCGCTCCGCATCCTCAATAATCCCCAGCGCAAGCCGATCCTTCACCGAACCCAGCGGATTAAAAGACTCCACCTTCACATACAGATTCACATGCTCCGGCGCCAGACGATTGATCCGTATCACCGGTGTATTCCCCACCGTCTCCAGAATATTCCCATGTCGACCACTCATAACACAATTCCATTCCTTGGTAGCTGATATGACATAACTGCCGTCTTCACGCCGATTAATGGATTATACACATCCAACACCCACTCAACTTTCTCGATCCATCCGCCTCACCCACAAACTCGCCCGGACATCCCAACCTCGCCGATAACTACTGGGAATTCCCCTGATGCCCTACCAATCCAATCCACGCTTGGTATAAAATATCCGCAACAACCTCCAACTTCGAGATCGTCATTCATGCACTCACAATTCAAATATTTAGCCCTCGCTTTTATCACCCTTTCACATTCACCGCTGTTCTCCCTCGCCGCCGACTCCCCCGCCGACTTCTTCGAATCCCGAATCCGCCCCGTCCTCTCCCAAACCTGCTTCAAATGCCACGGCGGGGAAAAAACCTCAAACGACCTACGCCTCGACACACGCGCCGCCCTCCTCAAAGGCGGCAAATCTGGACCCGCCATCACCCCCAATCACCCCAACAAATCCCTCCTCCTCCACGCCATCCTCCACACCGACCAGAACCTCCAAATGCCCCCCAAAAAGCCACTCCCCAAACGCGTCATCAACGACTTCCGCAAATGGATCGCAGATGGCGCCCACTGGCCATCCACCTCCAAAATCAAATTCAACAAGAACAAACACCGCCACTGGTCATTCCTGCCACTTCAAACCACCGACCTCAAATCCCTCCTCGGCTCACCCACAACCCACCCCATCGACCGCTTCCTCCTATTCCAACTC
>JANQQT010000251.1 GCA_028284925.1 Phycisphaeraceae bacterium
CTCACCATCACTACCGACGACACCACCTACATCCTCTTCAAAAAACAATTCCCCCCAGGCCCCGTCATCCTCGGCTCAAACCTCGACGCCGCCTCCTCCACACCACGCTCCAACTACTTCCTCATCTTCCAGCGCAACATCCTCACTCCTCAAGCCAAACCCAACACCGCCAAAAAAGTCCTCGCCCTCCTTACCACCGCAGACCCCGTCCGAGGCCGCGAAATCTTCCACAACCCCAAAGCCGCCCTCTGCGCCAACTGTCACCAACTCGAATCACACGGCAACAACTTCGCGCCCAACCTCTCCGACATCGCACTCCGAGCTACTCCCAACGAAATCGTCAACGCCATCCTCCACCCAAGCCAAACCATCACCGAAGGCTTCGCCCAAACCATTATCACCACCAAAGCGGACCAAACCCACGCCGGCATCGTCCTAAACGAGTCCGGCGCTGTACTCACCCTCGCACTACCCACCGGCAAGGCCATCCGGATCCCGCACAACACCATCAAGTCCCGCATCACCTCCAAACTCTCCGCCATGCCCGACATTTACAAACACCTCCTCTCCACACAACAACTCGCCCACCTCACCGCATACCTCCTCAAACAAAAACATAAACCCTTCACACCCGCTCCAAATGGTTTCTCCATTAACAACACCCCCGAAAAACTCTTCATCTATTACAACGCTACCCGCATCGCCACCTACCTCAAATCGCACCACAAACTCACACGCCGCGCATTCGTCAACGTCACAACACCCTCCGGCATCCCCGTCACACGCCGATTCCCTGTCACCAACCCCACCAACAACGACCACAAGGAAATGCACCCGGGCATCTGGATCTCCTTCGGCGACCTTAACGGCAATGACTACTGGCGACTCCGCGCAAAAGTAAAGTTCATCCAATTCATCCAACCTCCCAAAGCAACCCAATCCTCCCTCACATTCATCACCGAAAACCAATACCTCTCCGCCAACGCGAGATCAGAAATCTGCCGCCAAACCACCTCCTACACCTTTCACGCAAAACCCAATGCCTACACCCTCACCATCAAAGCCACATTCCTCTCCACAAAGTCCAACTTCTACTTCGGCGACCAGGAGGAATCAGGCCTCGCCATTCGCGTCCACCCCGACATCCGCGTCCAGGGTGGCAACGGCACAATCCTAAACAGCCACGGGCACAAAAACGGCAAACAAGTCTGGGGCAAAATCGCCGACTGGGCACACTACTCGGGACGCGCCAAAAACAGACACATCGGCATCCTCATCATTCCCCATCACACCAACCACCGCAAAGCATGGATGCACGCCCGCGACTACGGCGCACTCGTCGCAAACCCCTTCCCCAAACCACCCCGCCAACGCCGCCAACCCTATGTCAAAACCCCTGTCAAGAAGAACACCCCCTTCACCCTTGCCTACACCCTCTACATTCACGACCCGCCCGCGGTCTCACCCTTCAAGCCCGCCGCCGCCTACCAAGCTTTCCTCAAAACCCACAAACCCTAACCCCCATCCCTTACCCAAAACATTACAATACCCTCCATCAGTCACGTCGTTACCAATACAACGTCACCAACTCGGAGGGTACTCCCATGCCACGCCTCCCAATCCTTCTTATAACCCTCCTCTTCACCTTTACCCCCCTCCTCGCCGCCAACAAATCCAACCGCCTCACCTACCTCGACGACCCCGCAAACCCCTACTGGGTGAACACCAACACACCCAAACTCACCACACCCCAATGGGTCGGCGATCCCAATGTCAAAGCCGTCATCATCCTCTCCATTGATGACATGCGTCAATCCAAAAGATATGAAGCCTACCTCCGCCCCATCATCAACCGCCTCAATAAAATCGACGGCCGCGCCCCAATCTCCATCTTCACCAACACCATCAACGCCAAAGACCTCCAACTCCAGAAATGGATCAAGGAAGGCCTCTCCTTCGAAGTCCACACTATCGCACACCCCTGCCCCTGCCTCGCCAATCGCGGCCTCGACTGGGCAAAAAAAACCGTCGACCAGTGCATCGACATGCTTGCCGCAATTCCCAATACAAAACCCGTCGCCTACCGCATGCCCTGTTGCGACTCCATGAACTCCGTCTCACCCCGCTTCTTCGCCGAGATCTTCAACCGTATCACCCCCGATGGCAACTTCCTCTCCATCGACTCCTCCGTCTTCAACCTCTTCACACCCGCCGACCCCACCATCCCCCGCAATCTCATCCTCGATGACCAGCAACAGAATCGCTTCCTCAAATACGTCCCCCACAAAGGCAATTTCGTCAACATCATCCACAACTACCCCTATCCCTACGTCATCGGAAAACTCTGCCTCCAGCTCCCCGCCGTCATCCCCAGCGACTGGGAAGCACAACACCTCCACAGACCCAATAACCCCCAAACCGTCACCGACCTCAAAGCCGCCATCGACATCACCGTCGCCAAACAGGGTCTCTTCACCCTCGTCTTCCACCCCCATGGCTGGATCCAAAACACTCAAGTCAATCAACTCATCGACCACGCCACCAAAACCCACGGCTCCAAAGTCAAATTTCTCTCCATGCGCGATGCCAACACCCGCATCACCAAACACCTCCTCTCAAACCAACCCCTCCGTTCCCCGTCCGGTACCGACAACGGCGTCCGACTCCTCGACCTCAACCAGGATGGCTACATGGACGTCGTCATCGGAAACAAAAAGAAACAACTCACCCGAATCTGGCAACCAAAAACCAACACCTGGCTCGAAACCAAAACGCCCACCAAACTCATCGCCCGAAACCCCAAAACTAAAACCAACTACGCTATCGCCCGCTTCGCCGCCCTCAAAGACGGCACTCCCCTCCTTGTCACCCCAACCCAGGCATGGCAATTCAAGAACAACAAATGGATTCCCGACGCATTCATCACATCCGCACTCAACAAAGTCACGAAACTTCCCCTCCCAAGGAAAATACTCGACAACTCAGCCGCATGGTCCCTACGCGACATCGACAATAGCGGCCTCCCCGACCTCGTCGTCAACACGGACACACAACTCGAAATCCACCACCTCAACGCTGACCAACTCCGCGTCCCTTCCCTCCTCCGCCCACTTCCCAAAAACGCCCTCAAAAACCTCCGCTCCAACAAAATAGGCCTCCGCTTCATCGACCTCGACAACGATAACCACAAAGACATCATCATCTCCAACGAATCCGACTTCGGCATCGCACTCTTCAACCCACACACCAATCTCTACAACAAACTCATCGCATTCACATCCCGCCCGAAAGATCCTGCCGCCTTCCAAATCCCCATGATCACCGAACACGGCCGAATCAACGGCGTCTGGTTTACTAACGACCATCTCATCCTCCAGAACGAAACCACCGGCGGCAAACTCCCCCACCACATCAAACGCCTCTCATTCAAACAAATCCTAACCTGGGCACGCAACCCCGACCCCGAGAACCCCAAACCCCTCGCCCCCAAACAAGCCCTTTCCTCCATGACACTAATCCCCGGCTTCACCATTCAACTCGTCGCCGCCGAACCGCTCATCGTCGATCCCGTCGCATTCGACTGGACACCCGACAACAAACTCCTCGTCGTCGAAATGCGAGACTACCCCAACGGCCTCGACAACAAAGGTAAACCCGGCGGCCGCATCAAAATCCTCACCGACAAAAATGGCGACGGTCGCTACGACTCCGCCACCACCTTCCTCGACAACGTCCCTTTCCCCACAGGCGTCAAGGCATGGCGTAAAGGCGTCCTCATCACCGCCGCTCCCGACATCATCTACGCCGAAGACACCAACAATGATGGCGTCGCCGACATTCGCAAAACCTTCTACTCAGGCTTCGGCGAAGGAAACCAGCAACACCGCGTTAACGGGCTCCGCTACCGTCTCGACCACTGGCTACAGGTCGCAAACGGCGACTCCGGAGGTCGCATCCGGTCCACCAAAACCAATATTTCCCAGAACATCAATGGCCGAGACCTACGCATACACCCCGACCTCGGCAAACACGACCCCCAATCAGGCCAAACCCAATTCGGCATCACACGCGACGACTGGGGAAACTGGTTCGGTGGAAACAATTCAAATCCCCTTTGGCAATACACGCTCCTCGACCACTACCTCCGCAGAAACCCACACGTCAAATTCCCACCCTCCCGACGCCACATCGTCGGCGTCATCCCAGTCTACCCCACCAGCCGAACACTCACACGCTTCAACGACTTCCACATGCGAAACAGGTTCACCTCCGCGTGCAGCCCCATGATCTACCGCGACAACCGTCTCCCCGCCTCACATCAAGACAGTTGGTTCGTCTGCGAGCCCGTCCATAACCTCGTACACCAGCAACAGCTCATCCAACAAGGCGTCCTCTTCAACTCAAAGCGATTTCCCAGCCGCAACCGGACTGAATTCCTCACCTCAACCGACAACTGGTTCCGCCCCGTCATGGTCCGCACCGGCCCCGATGGCGCTGTCTGGATCGCCGACATGTACCGCTTCGTCATCGAACATCCCAAATGGATCCCTAAATCCTGGCAACAAAAACTAAACCTCCGCGCAGGCGAAACCCGTGGCCGAATCTACCGCATCTTCCCCACCAACCAGAAACCGCGCCCTTCCCTCAACCTTGCCAAACTGAATACCAAACAACTTATTGCCGCCCTCGCCTCTCCCAACGGTTGGACGCGTGACACCGCCCAACAGCTCCTCATCTTCCAAAACAACGCCGCCGCCCCAGCACTCCTCCAATCCACCGCCGCCACACACACCTCCCCGCTCGCACGCCTCCACGCCCTCTATACACTCAACGCTCTCAATAAACTCACCCCACAAATCCTAACTCCCGCCCTCGCCGACAAACACCCCGGCATCCGACGCCACGCCATCCTACTC
>JANQQT010000290.1 GCA_028284925.1 Phycisphaeraceae bacterium
AACGCCCACCACCCCGTAGACGATGTCCGCGTCTACGACTCCAACCGCATCTCAACCCTCGTCGACAACCAGTTCGAAGCCGCCCTATACGAACTAGAGGACCTCTTCTCCCGCAACAAACAAATCGGCGTCGACGCCCCAATCCCCCCCTGGCTACACCAACGCGCCAAACTCGTCGATATCTTCAATACCCTCCTCACACTCCGCCGCACCAAACACCCTGATGAGCTAACCCTCCTCTCCTTCGCCTTCGACGCCACACACGTCGCCTACCAATACGCCTTCGACACCCTCACCGAAGGCATCACCGAAATCGAACTCTGGGCCGGCATCCACCAAACCGTCCGAAACCATGTCGGCGAGGAAATCGGCGAACTCGGCAACGACTTCCAGATCGCCTCCCCCGGCGGCCCACCTCGCCCACGTCCCGCATCCAACTGCGAAATCCTCGTCCTCGACCTCGGCGTCGTCGTCCGCGGTTACAACTCCGATGTCTGCCGGTCCTTCTCCGTCGGCCGATCCCCCACACCCGACCAACTCGCCGCCCACGCCCAAATCACCGAAGCATTCAACTACATCGAACACATCGTCCAACCGGGCGTTCGCTGCAAAGACCTCTACAACCACATTCACAAAATGCTCAACGCTCATCCCAACGCCCAATTCTCCCACCACCTCGGCCACGGCATAGGCCTCCGACCACACGAAGCCCCTCGCCTAAACCCCCACTACGATGACGCCTTCCAGGTCGGCGACGTCTTCACCGCAGAACCGGGCCTCTACGCCCCCCACCTCAAACCCGGCATGCGCATCGAAAACGCCTACCACCTCACCGAACAGGGCCTCCAAAAACTAACCCACTTCCCCATCAACCTCGCATAAGAATTCACACCCCACCGACCCTCGCCTCACCCTTCACCCCTCAGCCGGATCCTGATGACTCAACCGAATCCCTTTCTCATACCGCACAACACTCCGCTCAATCGCATCCACATTCCGCTCCGATGCATTCACCGTCTCAACACGCGACCGAAACATATCCACCCCAACCTCATGCACCACCGTCATCACAAATGCATTCACGTAGGTCGGTGACATATACCTCACTCCTTCGAAACTCAACGCCACCTGCCCATCTCCCTCCTTCAACAACACAACCACCCGCTGTCCCAGCTCAACGCCCGCATCCCCGTCATCCAGCAACTCATCCATCTGTATCGGTGAAAAATCCATCATCAGCCTATCCCAACTTCTCCCCCAAAAACTCCTCCACCCGATCAATATGCACCTGCTCCTGCTCCGCCGTATCACGATGCCGGATCGTCACATTCCCATTCTCATTCGTCTCGCCATCCACCGTCACACAATAAGGCGTCCCCGCCTCATCCATCCGCGCATAACGCTTACCAATCGACTGCTTCACATCATACTGACACACATACTTCTCCCTCAGCTTCATATAAAGCGCATTCGCCTTCTCCGGCATCCCATCCTTGTTCACCAGCGGAAACACCCCAACCTTAATCGGCGCAAGCCGCGCCGGGAAATTCATCACATACTTACTCCCCTTGCGCTCAGGCGTCGGTGTAAACGCCTCACACAACAACACCAACACCCCACGCGTCAACCCCGAAGCCGGTTCAATCACATGAGGCACAAACTTCTCATTGTTCGTCTGATCAAAAAACTCCAGCTTCTGCTTACTGTGCTCCGTGTGCTTCGACAAATCATAACACCCGCGATGCGCAATCCCCTCCAGCTCCCCATAACCCGGCGCCGTAAACGGATACCGATACTCCACATCCACACACGCACTCGAATAATGCGCCAGCTCATCCTCATCATGATCCCGGAAAATCAAATTCCCCTCATCAATCCCCAAAGACTTCCACCACCTCATCCGCTCATGCTTCCAGAAGTCATACCACTTCAATGCATCATCCGGATGACAAAACCACTCCATCTCCATCTGCTCAAATTCTCGACTCCGAAAGATGAAATTACGCGGCGTAACCTCATTCCGAAACGCCTTCCCCACCTGCGCAATCCCAAACGGAACCTTCACACGCATCGTGTCAAGAATATTCTTGTAATTCAAAAAGATCCCCTGCGCCGTCTCAGGCCTTAAATATGCCTTCGCATCCTCATCTCGTATCGCCCCCACATAAGTCTCAAACATCAAATTAAACATCCGCGGCTCAGTCAAAGTCGCCGTCTGTGTCGCCGGGGAAAGTCGTGGCCAGTCAGGTGCTAGGTTAGTCTGATCAAATGCCGTAACAGCCGTCGCGTCAGCGACCCTCTTGGCAAATTTCTTGGGCATCTCTGACTTCGCGGCTTCAATAGCCGTCTCCTTAGAGTCAGCCACAACCGCATAGAAATGTTCCGGAACAACTCCACTTGACGAATTTGAATCAGCGTCTTCTTCGCCGCCATGAAACCCAACCACCCACGCATGATCCGCCCGATACCGCTTCTTCGACTCCGTACAATCCACCATCGGATCATTAAACCCACCCACATGCCCGCTCGCTTCCCACGTCTTCGGGTTCTGAATAATCGATGAATCCAATCCCACGACCTGCAACACATCCCCATCAGGACCCACAGGCGGACACTCCACCATGTTCCTCCACCAGTCATCCCGCACCGCATTCTTCAACGCCACACCCAGCGGCCCGTAATCCCAGAACCCGTTGATCCCACCATAAATCTCGCTCGCCGGATAAACAAACCCCCGACGCTTACAAAGCGATACCAACTCTTCCATCGACTTCTCAGCCACATCGACCATGCCACACCTCTTTCAGGCTCTGTTAAACAAGGCCGAATCGTAGTACACACGACATCAAAAGGCATTCCCCTCTACCCCACGCCTCCTTCTACCCCCATCGTCTCCAGAACCCAATCATCACTCCCACCAACATCCCACCCAATACCCCCGGCTCCGGCACCACACTGTACAACTCCAGATCAAACATCACATCCTCACTCACACGCGCCAACTGATGCACCTCATAGGCAATCGTATTCACCCCCTCCCGCAACACCCCCGCATCCAACCCCACCCGCGTCACATACCCACCTTCATATCCATGACGCGTCGCAAACGTATCCGTCGTAATCACGCCCTCCGGCATCTGGTAACGATCCACCTCCACACCATTGATATACAAAATCCCACCATCATCCACCAGCAAATCCACATTCAAATTAAACGCTTCCCCCAAATCCCCCACATCAAACTCGCCCCGAAACAGATGCGTATTCACCAGCGTCGCAATCCCCGTAGGCCCCTGAATCTCCGTCTGATACAAACAACAACTGATCGACCCATTCCCCAGCGGCCCCGGCCCTTCATACCAGTCAAATTTAACCCCCTTCGTCGGCTCCACAGAACTCAACACATCATAATCCGCATCAAGCCACCCACGCCCCGCCCCATCCACCGGATAATCAAACGGCCCGCCAACCTGCCAACTCGGTGTCAACATATCCAGATACACCCAACTACTCTCCCTCTCCACATGCACCACACGCCTCGCCCCATACAAATCCCCTCCCCCAATTACCATCATAAAAGCCAATCCCCAATACCATCTTCGTACGATCATTTTCACGCCCTTTCCTGAACTTTAACCGACTACTCCATCCAGCAAGCCCACACAACCCAATATTTTACTGGACAAAATCCTACCAGATTCGTCATATATGTAACAAGCCCAATCTTCCCACGTAACGCCAATCCAACTCGCGCATTGATACCATTGACGCTATGTTGATACCCCCCTTACGGGAGTGACCCATGACTACCTCAAAAACCAACCCGACACTCTTCGCACTCCTCGCCGCTCTCCTCCTAACCTACCACCTCGCCGCCGACGCCCCACCCAATCCCGCCTTCAAATTCATCAACTCCTCCCTCGGCAAACCGCTCCCCATCAAATCACTTCCCAAAAACATCCCCGCAAGACCCGACAAACTCTCCCTCTATGCCGACTTCAATTCGGTCAAGAACGGCCTGATAACCCTCTACCTCATCAACAAAACCGAAACCAAAATCAACATCAACGCGCAGGACACCGATCCCTACGTCAAACAACAGTATCGCCATGCCCCTAAAACCTGGCGACGCGCTCAAACTCACTTCCATTCCTGGTGCGGTAACAGCTACTTCCCCGTAACCTCTCCACCCGCTACATACTTCAAGTTCTACGCCTTCATGCCCAAAAAAGGCAAAAAAGCCACCGTCCGCTATCACCTCTATGGCCAAAAATACCCTCTCACCTCAAACGCCGGCCCCGGCACAATCCAACCCCTCCAAGTCAGATTCGCCCGATACGATCGCTTCGCACTCTCCCATCGTCCCCTCGATTTCGTCCTCAAGGTCATTCAAGGTAAACTCAAAATCCCCGATGACCTCAAAAAAATCAGACACGCCGCCCAATTCGCCAACGATCGCTCCATCGCCGTCTGGAATCTCACACGATTCCCGACAGACAAAGTCTACCCCGTTCTTAAGAAACTACTCAAGGACAAGGACAAAACCATACGCTCCATTGCCGCATCCACCCTCCAACACATGAAGGATCAGCAACGCAAAAAGAATAAAATTTCTTGACACCGTTTTCCCCGCGAAAAATTAACGAAACCTTGCTCAAGGTGTCCCACTACCTTTCTTTTTTTCCTTTTCCCTCTCGCGAGCTCGCTTCGCTTTATCATCCTCCACCAGCGCATTATGCACATGGTCCGCAAACGTCTTCACTGGACCCGCCGGTTCGCGCAATCCTTCTGACAACACCGCCGATGTCGTCTCATGAGATTGTGAAATAATCTGCGCAATTCGTATCAACCCGTCCTTACTGTTCACACCCGAAACCACCACCGACTTATACATCGCCGCCAGATCCTTATCACGCGGCACATACAGTTGCACATACGCCTTCTGAATTGGAGTCATCTTCTCATAAGCTGCGCTCACCGCCTTCGCAATCTCCACCTTGCGATTCGGGTCTTTCTGTTCCGCCATCGCAATATGACGCATCAGCGATCCCGCCGCACGCATCGCCGCAAGCGCATCACCACCTTTTAACGTCTCAAGTTGCGCCTTATATCCATCCGGGCCTCCCGCCCAACCCAGTCTCAAAATAGGCGTCGTCACCGCTCGTGCCCCCAGAAAACCCGGCACATAATCCTGCTGCGCCGTCCCCGGCTTCGATACATTTGGATTTAACGTCGCCCGTATCTGAATCTGCATCGTCGTACCCGGATACGCCGTCGCAAACGCCCCCAAAGGCCCCGTATCCACGCGAACACGCAACGCAAAACTCTCACGAACCGCAAGCCTCAGCTTCCGGTCAATCTCAACCACCGTCGGAGGAATACGCTGACGCGTCCGCCCGATCATAATCATGCCATCCAGCAAAACCATCCGCGGAATCGTCCCGAAATTCAACGGAATCCCCGAGACATTCTTTAGTTCCAGTTCAATCTCAATCGGATCACCAAAACCCACCTGCGCCCGTACTGCACGAGCCTTCAAATTCACAATGGGCAACCGATGCCCCACAATCTTCTTCACCATCTCCGGAATTGTCCGAATCTGACGCGTCACCGCCCCATGCTCTGCCGACGCCTGCGCCCGCCCCCCCAGCTTCTGAACATCATCAAACACTTTCAACCCGATCAGCGATCCCGGATCACGCAAATAAACTTCCTTCAATGCCGAGATACGCTTCGTCTTCTCATCCTTACCATCCAGCAACAGGCATAACCCATAAGCCGCCCCCGCGTCCGTCTTCGCTACCTTCATCAACAACGCCCGCGCCGTATCCTTCTCACCTTTCCGCAACTTGATGAATCCACCCAGGCGATCAAGTCGCGTATCGTCCTTCTTCAGCTTGCTCTTCAATTGCTCCAGCAAACCCTCCGCCTTATCCACATCATAATTCAAAACCACATGCGCCCAGATTCGGTCCGCCAATCGATCCGCATTACCCCCGTCTTCCTTATCACGCTCATCCAGCGCCGTAATCATCGTGTCAAACGCCTCACGCGCTTTCTTGGGCTCACCCATCGACGTCAGGATTAATGACTTGTGCAACTGCAATCCCAACAGCGGCGATCGTGTACCGTTCTTCCCTATCTCCTTCTTATCACCCTTGTCCTTCGCTTCCCCTTCCTTTTTTCCCTCTTCCTTACCATTACCCTTATCACCCTTTTTTTCCTCGACTTTGGTATCTTTCTTGTCCCCCGCCTTCTTCGCCGCCTCTCGCCGCGCCTTCTCCATTTGCCCAAAGACCTTCGCATAGGCCTCGATCAACTTCAAGGCCTCCGCACCACGCCCCGCGCCCCAAAGCGCTCGAACATAATTCTCCGCAACCTTCACCGAAAAAGCCGGGTCCGGCTGGATCCGATGCACAGCAAACAGATTCGACGTCGAGCCAAACCACTCCACCGCATCCTTATAAGCGCCCGAATGCAACAACGCCGCCGCGATCTCCGCATGATGAAACGGATTTGCCGGATCAGCCGCCGCCAAATGCCCCAGGACCGCCGTCCGCGCACGCGTACTCGCATCATTATCGCGCAGGAATCGATACGCCATCATCTGCGCGTCCGTGTTCGTCGTATCAAGCCTCAACCCCAACTTCAAATAACTCGCAAACTCCTTCGTCCGCCCAAGCTCCTCCATCAACACCGCTGCCTGAATCGCAATACGCGACCGCACCGATGGTTTCAACGATCCCACATTCAGCAGGTTCCCATAAATCTCCAGACGCTTCTCCGCATCCGAGGCCTTCGTAATATAAGTCTCCACCAGCGACATCTGAGCGCTCGTATCCGCCGGTCGCCTCTTCAAATAACCGCGCACAACCTCGCGCAACTCATCCTTCTTCTCCATCGCAATCTTCACCTGCGACATCATCCGCCACGTCTCGGAATAAGTGTCATCCAGCTTCAGCGATTCCGAAAGCAAAATCTCCGCAATCTGCAAACGCGCCTTCGATGGATTACTACCCTGATTCTGCAACGCCATCTGTGCCATATGGTGCAACTGCTTCGCCATCTGCTTCTCAGGCGTAAACACACCCTTCTTCGATGTCGCCTGACCATAAAGCTCACAAGGCACAACAGCTGTAAGCACAGCAACGACAACACTTAATGCAATATTCCGTTTCATACGCCTCTTTCCAATCTGCTCTCGGTCAGTTGCCGGCCCCCGAAACGACACGCGGCCAAACTCAACGCAAACAACCAAAATTCCCCCGTCACATCTCTCTATCGACCAAAAATGCACCTAGCCTACCCATATCTCCTAGCATAACACCCTTTCACCCAAAATTGCAATACACAATCTCATTGACCACCTCACCTCCTCCCCCTACGATGGCCCGCCGATTTTCGCTCAGGCTTCGGGAGTCGCTAATCTCAGACCACCGATCCGCCGATGTTGGGAGCTTCAAATATGGCCAAAAAAATCGCTAAGTCCTCAAAAAAGTCCGCTGCTTCATCTAAAAAAGCCGCTCGGTCAAAGTCTGCAAAAACAAAATCCACCAAAAAAACGACCAAAAAAGCGACTAAAACCACCAAAAAGAAGCCCACAGCTAAGAAAACCGCCAAAAAAGCGCCAGCCTCAAAAACCACAAAGAAAAAAGTCGTAAAAAAGGCCAAAACCACCAAAAAAACGACCAAAAAGACCACAAAATCAACAAAAAAGACCAAATCCGCCCCGAAAAAGACAAAACCACGGTTCTCCAAAGCTGAACTTAAGGAGTATCGACTCCTCCTCCTCGAACGACGCGCAGAAATCGTCGGCGATATGACTTCCATGTCCGATGAAGCACTCAAAAACAGCGATGCCGCAAACCTCAGCCACACGCCCGTCCACATGGCCGACATCGGCTCGGACAATTACGATCAGGAACTCACACTCACACTCGTCGAAGCCGATCGAAAAATCGTCGAACAAATCGTCCAGGCGCTCAAACGCATCGATGAGGGGACATACGGCATCTGCGAAATGACCGGAAAGCACATCAAAAAAGCCCGGCTCGAAGCAAAACCCTGGGCCAGATACTCCATCGAAGCCGCCCGCGAACTCGAAAGAATGGGAAAACTCTAATCTCAAACCTATCCGTCCCCACTCAGTTCCCTCCCACCTAAAATATCAAGATGACCACAGGCGAACCAACCTCTGTCCCAAGCCTCGCTTCACGCAGTGCTTTCGCCATCACACGTTTCACACTCATCTTCGCAATCCTCCTCACCTTCGACCTCGCACTCAAATCATGGGCATTCAAAGGTTACGCGCCCGCCTCGGATATCCACCCCAACCCCCCTCGCCTCACGCTCCCCTCCGATGGCAACCTCAACCTCGAAACCGCAACCAACATCAAACCCGGTGAGGAAAAAAACCTGATCCCAAATGTCCTCTCCCTGAGACTCCTCTACAACCCCGGCGCAGTATTCGGCCTCGGCAAGGGTGGACGATGGATCTTCGTCGTCGCAACATGCATCGCCACCATCATCATCATCGTCTTCTTCTGCAAATCCCGCGCAAACCAATGGGTCACACACATCGCCCTCGCCTGCGTCCTCGCCGGTGCCCTCGGTAACCTCTACGACCGCATCGTCTACGCCGTCGTCCGCGACATGCTCTTCCTCTTTCCAGGCGTCGACCTCCCATTCGATCTGGCCTGGCCCAACGGACAAACCGCCGTCTATCCTTGGATCTTCAACCCCGCAGATGTCTTCCTCCTCGTCGGAATCTTCTTCATCTTCTTCCGACACCTCCTCTTCGCCGAACCCACACCATCCTCCACCAACAAACAACCCTCCCAAAACCCCACTTGACAACACTACACTGGTTTTATAGAAAACAGACTCCCATAAATTGACTTGACTGCACGCAGGTTAACCCCGGGCGCCCCGCCCGGGGCGCGCCGCAGAATTCGGAAAATCCGCGCGCACCAAGGTGTCCGCTACGAAACGAACTCCCCACCCCTCCCTTTCTTCCCCTACTTCTTCCCTTGCTTCCGACGCCCTTCCCCCTTCATACTCTCCAGAATAAATCCCACCACCTCATCCACATGCTCATGCTTGAAATGATGCCCACCCGATCGCACCGTCCCCTTCGCCACGGAGATCACCTTAAACAGTTTCTTCCTCACCCCCGCCTCCACCTTCCCAAACATCCGATACGTATTCTCCTTAGGCGGAACAATCACATCATTCTCCGACACAATATGCAACACTTGGATACCCGCCTTCGCAATCACACCAATCCGATCCACCGGGTTCTTTCTATACGCCATCCCCTCCGCCTCACTCAACCCATAAGCCTTCAAACACTGCTTCCAACTCCCCGCATGTCCCCTCCCCTTCTCCTTCCCGCCCGGCCAACTCTTGAAATCACACACCGGTGTATCCGCATACATACAACCGATCTTCTCCACATTCTCAACCCCCCAGTTATAAATGAACAGCCCCCCACGACTCACACCCTCCAGCACCACCTTCCTGTTGAAACCATACTTCCCCGTCAGGTACTTATAAAACGCATTCCCATGCCCCACCGCCTTGGGCGATCCAAACATCCCCGCCACATCCATGTATGCTACGTGGTACCCCTTCTCCAATAACTTCAAATCCACCTCAGCATGATAATCCGGAAACCGCGCCCGCCACACCCAAGGCCGCCCCTCCGCCTCCTTACGCGGCAAAACCACATAACACTTCCTCCCATCCACCTTAAATCGCCACCTCACCCACCCCTTCCACTTATCCTGCTTTCCTCCCCATTTCACGACCGTTACTCCTTCCGCCCCCTCACTCACACCACCACCCCCAAATCCAATCACCAAAACCATTCCCAACACAACAACCCTCAAATCAATAACCATCACCATAACCCTCTCTGCAACGAATACGCTTAACCCACGCCCAATTTCTCAAATCTCAGATAACCGACGACTTACTGCGCGTAACGGGTCCAAAAGCTACGCTGACTCCCGATCCAACACCGCATACTGCTCCCGCTCACCCCGTCCCACCAACGGATAATCCTTCCTCAACGGATGCGCCGGATAATCCTCCCACGTCAAGATCCGCCGCAAATCAGGATGACCGTCAAATCGAATCCCGAACATGTCGAACGTCTCACGCTCGTTCCACTCCGCCCCGGGCCACAGATCACAAACACTATCCAGATGCAACGCCGGGTCTTCCTCAATCCCCGTCGTGTCCAGCGTCGGATTCAACAACACCTTCACAAAGAGCCGCCGATTAAACTTATAACTCACCAGGTTATAAATCACCCCAAAACGCGCCTCCGCCTTCGGATAATTCAGATAATCCACCCCGAACACATCCGAAAGAAAATCATACTTCGATTCACCATCATCCCGCAGGAACGTCATCACCTCATGCAACTTCTCAGCCGGCACAACAACCGTCGTATCACCCCGATACTCACTCACCTTCAACCCCTGCCCCGCAAACGCTTCCTTCAAACGTCCAATCGTCGCATGCTCCACCCGCCCTGATTCCGCTGACTGCTGCTCTGCCATCTCAGTACGCTCCAAGCCGAATTTGGCCGTAACAAGGTTCCAATCTCGCTCCAAATGCCCCACAAGGGTAAGTCCCAAAGCTGGACCCCATTAAATCACAACACTCCCCCCCATTCAAGTCCGTCCCCCAATCTCACCACCCTCCACTTCGCAAATCCCTTATACCACGCGTACCATCCCCAAACCCACACATCACAACTCGGACACACCCCATGAACACCATCCTCTCCCACCTCACCCGCTGCTTCATCGCCGGAATCGTCGCCCTCCTACCTATCGGTGGCCTCGTCCTCACCATCGTCTTCCTCGAAACCGAACTTGCCGCCGCCGTGAAGGATCAACCCTGGTACGTCCCCGGCATGGGCATCGCCGCCGCCGCCGTAATCATCTACATCGTCGGACTCTTCGTCACCACCTTCATCGGCAAATGGCTCTTCAACCTCGCCGATGCCATCCTTAACAACCTCCCCATCCTCGGCAAACTCTACCAGACCCTCAAACAACTCCTCGGCTACGGCGAAGGCGAAGACGCCATGTTCAAATCCGTCGTCCTCGTCGAATCTCGCGAAAACAACGCTCAGGAAATCGGCCTCGTCACCGATGAACGCACGGGGGCTGATGGGCAAAAGAGGCTCGTGGTATTTATTCCGGGGGCCCCCATGCCCACCGCCGGACGACTCCTCGTTATCGAAGACACACTCGCCAAAACACTCCCCATCTCACCCCACGATGCCATGAAAGCCCTCGTCTCCGTCGGTATGACCGACATGGGACTCGAAAAAATCGGACTCGGCCAAACCACCATCACCCCCGACCAACTCAACGCCCTCAACGACCCTCAAAAACCTGCCTCATCCGATTAACCCAAAACCCCAATCCCTCCACACACCAAACCCACAAGACTCCCACCCCGACTCGCCTATACTCCCGCTATGTCTATAAACCTCCTTGCAATCGAAGTCGGCAACACCCGCCTCCACCTCGGCCTCTTCCTCGATGACAACCTCACCGAAGAGCACCACCTCGCCCTCAACGCCGATTCCGAAATCCGTTCCACAATCCGGAACCTCCACAATCAGCTCCAGGATACCGAACACCCCGCCGCATACCTCGCCTCCGTCAACGACCCCGCCGCCGAAAACATTTCCGCCATCGTCAACGACATCGCCGGCCAAACCCCCGAACGACTCGAAGCCGAAATCAACATCCCCATCGGCCGACAACTCGACCCCGAAGCCCTCCCCGGTGAAGACCGCCTCCTCAACGCCGCCGCCGCATACAACAAAATAAAAGAAGCATGCATCGTCATCGCCGCCGGAACAGCCGTTACCATCGACTTCGTCGACGGCGCAGGGACATTCCACGGCGGCGCAATACTCCCCGGCGCACAAATGCAACTCAACGCCCTCCACGAAAACACCGCCCAACTCCCACAGATCAACTTCGAACCACCCACCGAACCCGTCGGCCACAACACCGTCCAGGCCATGCTCACCGGCGTCTACCACGGCATCCGAGGCGCCGTCCGTGAACTCGTCGAACAATACGCCCAAATCTACAACGCCTGGCCAAAAGTCATCGCCACAGGAGGCGATGCCCAACCGCTCTTCGAAAAATACGACATGGTCGAAGCCATCGTCCCCGAACTCACCCTCCTCGGCATCCGCGCCGCGCGTCACTTTGTCCTCAATCCACCACAGGATTGACCATCATGCCCTCCTCTACATCTACCAAAGAATCCTCCCAAACGCCCCCCGACTCCAATCCAGTTCCGCCATCTTTCACCAATAGCCAGGCGCTCATACTCACCCGAATCCTCTGGGCCGCCTCCCTCTTCTTCACCCTCATCATCACCATCGCCGCCTCCGTCTACGCTGCCTTTTACACCCCGGACACCCCCACAACCCCCAACAACACCCTCTTCATCATCGCCCTCGCTCTCACACTCCTCGCCATCCCCCTCGGCCTCTTCTTCCGGGGAGAAGCTTTCAAAAAACACTGGCGACGCGACGTCATCACACCCACCGGCTACATCACCGGCTCCATCATCGTCATCGTTGCCTGCGAACTCGCCGCCATCTTCGCCGCCGTCGTCATCTTCCTCAACCAGCGCCTCTTCCCCGAACTCATCCCAGCCATACCCCCCATCCTCATCCTCACCCTCATCTACCCCAACGGCAGAGCCATGATCCCAAACGCATCCACCCCCTATTAAACTTTTCGCCCATAACACTCTCGGCCCAAGGACCACTCCCATGCAACACGCCCAACCCACCCAGGCCCACGCATTCCTCGCCAAACTCGAAGGCTCCTGGCAAGGCAATGAAACCATCCACCCCGCCCCCTGGGATCCCAACCCAACCCCAGCCGTCGGCCATATCACCAACCGCCTCGCACTCAACAACCTCATCGTCGTCCACGACTACACCCAACAAAAAAACAACCAGACCGCCTTCGAAGGCCACGCCGTCTTCTCATACGACACCAACGAACAAAAATACAAAATCCACTGGTTCGATCTCTCAGGACAACCCCCATGCCTCTTCACCGGCGACGTCCAGAACAACATTCTCACCGCCACCTCCCCCGGCGTCCCCGGCCACACCAAAGTCATCTACGACCTCTCCAACCCCACCCAAATCCAATTCACCATGCACCACTCCCCCGATGGCCAAACCTGGTCTCCCTTCATCGAAGCAACCTACATCAGATCATCTTGATACCTGTCTTCAAATAAAAACGCCGCCTCCTAAGGCAGCGCTTCATTCCTCATTCCCATCCCCCATCCATGCCTAAATCTTGCTACCCCCCGCCGTCCACCACCCCACCTCAAAACGGCACATAAGCATCACCATCATCATCGTCATCATCCCAGTCATCAAAATCTTCAACATGACGATGATGAACATCAATCACCTTCACCAGATGCTCCGCAAACACCTTCGACACCGCCGCCATCGTCTCAACACCATCCGTGTCAAATGGCTCGGATGAATCCCTGAACAGCAAAATCCCCGCAAGGCACTCATCCTCATGCCTGCACGGAATCGCCACCACATGCATATCCGTCAACCAGGCGCTGTCATCCAGCAGCCATCCGCTGATCTCCTCATTCTCCGTCAGGTGCTTCGTCTCATACGCCTCCGCAATACGAGGCGCCGCAACGTCACACAAATGACTCAAAAGAATATCCGCAGTCGGCTTATCAAAACTGTAATTCACATACCCGCCCATCGTGAACCCGCCCGACTGCGAAGGCAAAAACACCACCGCATTCGTAGGCCCAACCTGATTCAACACCTGCTCAAGGCACGTCCTCAGGATATTCTCCAAATCCAGATCCTGCTCAATCATCGCACGAAACTGGTTCGTCACCTGCATGTGCTTCATCTGGTCCGCCAGCTCCTGATAAGCCGTCACCAGATCATTACACAAAATATCAACCTGCTGCGTCACCTCATAACGCGACTTGTTCAGCTTCTTGCAAATGCGCTTCAACCGCGTCACCCGATCCTGCAACTTCGTATCCGTCCGACGCTTCTCCATCGCACGCGCCACGCTGTGATTCAACTCCGTCAAATCCAACGGCTTCGCAATGAAGTCACACGCCCCTGCCCGAATCGCCTCCACCGCTCGTTCCAGGTTCGGCAACCCCGTCATCACAATCGATTGCACACCCGGCTGGCTGTCCGCCAATTCCTCTGCCAGTTCCAACCCGCTCCCATCAGGCAACTTCACATCCAGCAACACCAGGTCAATCGCCCGATCCTCCACCACGCGCCGCGCTTCCTCTAAACAACCCGCTTCATGCAACCGCATATTCTCACTGTCCAGCGCATCCCCCAACGCCGCGCGAATCGCCGGCTCATCATCCACCACCAACACGCCAAACGGACGATCCCGCCGCTTACGCTTGGCTTTTTGACCCGGTTTAATCGGTGTCTTCGAACTCCCCGAATCCTGCTCCGAAGATCCCGAATATCCAAACGACTCACCTTGATCCTCAGGGGAAAACTCTGGGGGGTCCGGGGGACCCGGGGGTGGTGGCGGGGGGGGTGGGGTGGCTCGCACTGCTACAACTCCTGTATCGACTCACCGCTCAACCCGGATACCAGGTCACTACGCGGAGAAGAATGATCATTTAGTTCGTCTTACGCGTCCGACTCACCGGACATCACCATCGACGCCTCTTCAGTCGTCGCCAGGTCCAAAGGCAACGTCACGATCGCCGTCGTTCCGATACCGGGCGCCGAATTCAATTCAATCGCGCCGCCCAGGCCTTCCAGCAATCGTTTGGCTTTCGCCAAACCAATGCCCACACGTCGTCCGGCCGGTTTAGCGCTGAAGAACGGATCGAAGGCGTGCTCCAGCGCCGCTGCTTCCATGCCGACGCCGTCATCCTTCACCTTAAACATCAATCGGTCATTCAAATCATCGACTGAAGCATCCACACGAATACGACTCCGAGGTTCCGCCTGCGCCGCATTCGTCAGCAACACACCCAGAACCGTCGATAGATGCTCACCATCCGTGCGCAATTTCAACGCCTCCTCAGGTCCGGTAACCACCGGCGCCTCCGCCTCCGGCTCAACCTGCTTCATCTGATGAATCGCTTCGTCCACAATATCCTCAATCGCTATCACCGCGATCTTCGGACGCGGCGGCTCCGCAAACAAACGCAACGCCGTGATCAAATCACTCAAACGATCCGCCTGACGCCATATCTGATCGGCATCCTGCTGCTCGCGACTACCCATTTCCAGACGAGAGGCCAATAACTGCGCCCTCCCACTGATCACCGCCAGAGGATTGTTCATCTCATGCGCGGCGCCCGCCGCCATCTCACCCAGCCGCGCCATCGATTGATTCTCAAGTAGCGAATCTTGCGCTTCCACCAACTGACGATTCGATTCCACCAACTGCTCACCCAGCCGCCGCGCACCCTGATGCTGCGCCGCCGCCCCAATCGCCGCCCCCCACGTATGCGTCAGGCTCTCCAGTTGCAATCCCGTCGGCAAATCACGACGATCATGCAACAACACCGCCGCCGATCCCCACCGACATTTCAACGGCAACAACCTCACCTCACGCACATCCTGGCTTTCCAGCAAATAATCCGCAATCCACGGCAAAAAGCCCATCATCCCCATCGACGCCGAATTCTCTTCCATCAGCTTCGCCAGATTCGGCGAATGCACCGGCGGGTCAACATACTGACCATGCGCCACACGACCATCCTCGCCATACTGATTAATCAGCCACGGCTGTCCCGCCGAGTTCTGATACAAAATCCCGTAATAACCTTTCCCAAAGACACGCTCCGCCGAGATTACCACCGACCCCAAAGCATCCTGCACATTTCGGCCGGGCGCAAGCGATTCCTTATGAAATTCCGTGATCTCCTCCAGCACACTCGTCTGCTCATGGCTCTGTTCCCGCCTCTCCTCCAGCTTCCGGTTCAAACGCCCCAACACCTCATTTGCCTGCATGATCGACTGCAAAAACAGCGTCCGCGAGGGACTGTCACCCAGCCCGATCACCTCCGCGCGTCGCTGCAACTCCTCATGCAACGCCTCTGTCACCCTCACCACACAACTCGCATCCAGCCCCGCCTCCTCCGCCTTACTCTCAAGCGTTTCACCCAGATGATAATTCCCGCTATACCCCAGGTGATTCTTCCGTGCCAGCAAATCCGCCAACCCCACCAACCCCACCATGCGACGATTCTTAATCTCCGGCAAAGACTGATAAGGCGCGCCATGCAGCCAAATACAATCCTGCAACACATGCGGCAACCGCCAATGCTCCGCCAATCGCTTACCCACCGTATGGTGGTCCAGCCCGATCACCCGCCGCTCAACATCCGAAATATTCAGTTGATGCTGCTCCGTCACCTCAATCACACGCTCATAACTCTTCGGCAACAGATGGTCCAACACCAGTTTCCCCAAATCATGCAACAACCCGCAAACAAACGCCTCCGATGGATTCAATTCATCACGAAAATCCCTTTGCTCCTCCGCCAGCAACTCCGCCGCCACCGCCACCGCCAGCGAATGCCGCCAGAAACCCGCCTGAGAAAACCCTTTGACAACCTCCACCTCATTCCCCGATCGATCCGCAAAAAGCTCAAAAACCTTGATCGACAACACGGCGTTTCGGATCGCTTCAAACCCCAGCAACACCACCGCGCGATCCACCGTCGTCACCGGCTCACGCACACCCTTATCCGCCTTATGACACATCGCAAGGACACGACTCGTCAACGCCGGGTCGCTCTGCACAATCTCCGTCACCTGTCGCGCATCAGAATCATCATTCCCCGTCACCTGCAACAATCGCATCGCAACCGCAGGCAGCGTCGGTAACGACTCCACCTGCTGCAGGATCAATTCCAGCCGCTGAGTTCGCTCCGATTCACTTCCGCCTTCCATGGCGCACATTCCTCTTCTTTCTTATACACCCCACTTAACCTCAAGCCATCTCTAGTAATTCCCCAATCCGCTCCACAAGCCGATCAATATTAAAAGGCTTCTTCACAAAATCGTCCGCGCCCGCCTCCAGCAGCGTATTGATCTCATCCTGATTCACAACACCCGAAACGATAATCACCTTCGTACCTTCCAGATCCGGATTATCTCGTATCGTCTTGCAAACCACATTCCCGTTAACATCCGGCAACATGTAATCAAGAATAATCAACTCCGGATGAAACTGCTGCGTCGCAACACCCGCGTCATAACCCGTATGGGCCGTCCTTACCTCAAACCGACCGTCCCGCTCCAGAACATCCACAAACAGTTCCACAATCTGCTCGTCGTCATCCACCACCAACACACGTCGCTTGCCCCCGCCCAGTCGATCCAGCGGAATGTCGTTATCCTTCATAAACCGCACCAGCTCCTCACGCGGTATACGCCGAAAACGACTCCCCGGCACTCGAAATCCCTGCAATCGTCCCGAATCAAAACAACGGATAATCGTCTGCTGCGATACCTGGCACACCTCCGCAGCCTCGCCCGTCGTAAAAACCTGCTTACCTCTAATCTCACTTTGCTCGGCCATCCGTTGCCTCGCTCCATTTAACCCACCAACCCCATTGTCCTTAGTAACCCAATCCATACCCAACCGGAACACGCACTTTCCCTATCTTACCTATCTTCACACCACCAATCATCGGTCTCACCCAATATCCACTTGACCAATACCACCACGTTATGGGACGCACACTTGACAAACTCCCATCACCTTCCCTCATTAAACCCAAGCGCCCTCGCTTGGCGCGCGCCGCGGTACACTAGACTTCGCGCGAAACAGGGGACAATAACATCTACCTACTTCATTCAATTCCAAATCGCCCATGGATCACCTTATCCACCTTGGCACTCAACACCGCACACCAACCCCCTTAGCCCCACGTGTCCATTCCGGGGGTACATGGGGCTCGTGCATACGCACAAAAGAATCCGTGCCTCCCCCCAAATCCAACTTGCAACATCACCTCCCACATCACCAATTATTCTACTGTCTTCACATTTCCCTTCTTTCCCTTTCCCTCACCCTCCCACAACCTCCATCAAATACCCTAACTCCTCATCCACCGCCCTCTCTCCCTCCACCGTCTCCGCCACCATCTCCCTCACCACCTTCCCATACCGTGCCCGCAACCGACTCATCGCCGTCCGCACCGCCCCCTCACTCATCTCCATCGCCTCCCCAATCTCACCATAACTCACCTCACGCAACCCATCCATGAAAGGTCGCAATACATCAAACAACCTCGCCCTCCCCGAATCCGCATACTCCTCCCTCAACTTCCCCATTGCCGCCCCCAGCAAAGCAAGCCCCCACTCCCTCTCATAAATCCGCTCCGC